>JAJRUU010000035.1 GCA_024277605.1 bacterium | reverse complement strand
TTAGTGTTAGTAGCCGCAATCAAACGTACATCCACCGAAACTGTTTTTTGGCCGCCCACCCGCTCAAACTCCCGCTCCTGCAATACCCTGAGCAACTTAACCTGTATATGAGAGGGAATGGTACCCACTTCATCCAAAAACAAGGTGCCTCGATGCGCCAGTTCAAAGCGGCCCTTTTTATTCTCATAGGCGCCGGTAAAGGCCCCTTTGACATGCCCAAATAATTCGCTCTCCAGCACTCCTTCAGACAGGGCGGCGCAATTAACCTTAATAAATGGCTTTTCGCTGCGGGAACTCAGTTGATGAATGGCATTGGCAAATAACTCCTTCCCCGTTCCGCTTTCCCCCTCAAGTAAAATAGTAGTCTTAGACGGGGCTACCTGCTCAATTAACTCAAATATCTCCCTCACCTGGGGGCTCTTGCCGATAATCTGTTCACAACGGTAGCGGTTACGCAGCTTTTCCTTAAGATAAATATTTTCCAGCAATAACTTCTGGGTCATCAACGCCTTTTCCACCAAGACACTTAATTTATCAATGTCAACCGGTTTGGTAACAAAATCATAGGCGCCGTCCTTCATCGCCTTCACCGCAGTTTCAATGGTACCAAACCCGGTAATAATTATAATGGCGGTTTCCGGCGCCAACTGGCGGGTAAACTTCAAAAGCTCCAGGCCATCGATCCCCGGCATTTTAAGATCGCTGATAATAAGATTCACCTTCTGCCGTTCCAAAATTCTTTTAGCCATCTCCCCTGTTTCAGCAACCAGCACAGCATAACCTTCGTCCTCTAAGGCCTGCTTCAATCCTTCCCTGGTATTTACTTCGTCATCTACTACAAGAATCTTGTCGCGATCATTTTGTTTCATTTTGCTTTTATTCCCAAATTGACGGTTGATATAGCGCTGTTTAACTTGATTAAGCAGGCAACCTGATGATAAAGGTGGTTCCCCGGCCCAATTTACTTTCTATGCTGATCTGCCCATTATGCTCTTCAATTATCCGGTAGGCAATGGACAACCCCAAACCAATGCCACTATCTTTAGTGCTAAAAAATGGTTCAAATATCTTCTGCTGCTTAGTTTCGTCTATTCCCGGGCCACAATCTGAAATGGAGATCTGCACCTGCCCCTGGCTGCCGTTTTCCGGACAGAACAAGGTACTGAAACATATCTCGCCTCCATTTTTAGCCATAGCCTGCATGGAATTAATGCCTATATTCAAAAACACCTGCTTTATTTTATCCTCATCCACCGGAATAAGCGGAAGCCCATCTCCTAATTTCTGCTTAAGTTGAATGTTAACCAATGATGCCTGCTTTTTAATGAGGCTTATGATTTGTTCCACTGTATCGTTTATATTTTTCTTTTTCAACCTCATGCGCTTTGGTTTAGCGTAATGCACAAACTCCGTTACGATATTATCCAACCGGTTTATTTCACTCCCAATTACCTTAAAAACCCCTTCTCTGCTGTGCATAACGTTGGCGCATGGGCGTTTCAGCGCCCGTTTTAGCAATTGCAGATTTATGGACATCGAATTTAAGGGGTTTCTGATTTCATGTGCCACGCCAGCCGCCAACTGACCGATATACGCCAACCTTTCCGAATGTTTAATTTGCTCCTCCAGCTTCACTTTTTCGGTAATAAATTCCAGTGTAAGCACCACCCCAATGTTCTGGTTCGCCTTATCCTTCAATGGCTGCCCTAAGACATTCATGATTATTTTTTCCGTCACCTTTGGAGACTGATACGTAAGCCCGAAAAGTTGAATGTTTTCCCCCGATTCAATAGTCCCAGCCAGAAGCTTCTCAACATCCATAGGTTTTTGAATAGGAAGCATCTTCGTTAGTGGTTGGCCTATTATATTTTTGGATTTCAGCTCAAAATTGTCCTCAAGGGCTTTATTTACCGCCATAATCAATCCCTTACTATCCACTACCACAACCCCATTAGTTAAACTCTTTAAAATGTTTTCATGAAACTCTTTAAATCGCAATAGTTCTATGTTTTTCTCCGAAATCTCCCATGTCCGTTCCTGAACCTTTTTCTCTAACTGCTGATAGGATTCATTAAGCTCATTTTGTACCAGGCACAACTCCCGGTTGATATTAATCAATGAAGAGATGATATTTTTATAAATACTGATTACCAGTAAAAATGACGCCAATAGTGGCAATGGCCGCTCAAAGGCAATCAAATAAGCGCTTATCTTCGGGAAAGGATCAAGTAGCAAAAAAAGCTGGCTGGCTTGTTGTAAAAACAATACACCCAAAAATCCAGCTAGAAGTATATCAGTGGGATTGGTGACCCGGTTAACATGTAAATAACCTATGGTAAAGCTCAACAGGAGCAGCAACCAAATATTATAGTAGTAGACTCCCCAGAAGCTGTGCAAATGAGGAATGATAAAAAAGGAATTCAGCCATACCGGTGTGATAATGGTAAAACTAAGTAACAGCAGAAAGATATTATAGCTTAAATATTTTTTCAGCCAGTTTTTCTCCCCTACATTGGGATAGAGGAACGCCCAGGTGATAAATATTAAGGCCAGCGCTTGTAAATTCCAATTGATTACCGGATACCATAACCTGGAACGCCCAATATTTAAAAACACCTCCTGCGCCAATGATAAATTAGTAAACACCAGGTTAATAAACATGATGATGAAGGCATTTAACAGATACAGCTTATCCTTGGTCAGCTTCCATTGGTAGGAGAGCATAAAAATGACGATCAGGCAGGCAACCAAATATAAAAAATTATAAAGTAATTCACCTCCAATAGAGGTAAAAAAAACCAACTTGTTCATCAGCTATTCACCTGTTTTTGTATAATGTTTCTCTTGTTCTCTAACCTGATTAGGCTAGGTTCGTCAGACACCTTGTGAACCCGAAAAATTCGGGTCTAAATACACCACACCAATAGTAGCATATCACGATTCATCCCATTTTTCTACGTGCTGGATTTTTATGCTATTGTAAAATGCTTATTTTTTAAGTAAAATGCTTTTTATGCAAACTAGGAGTCTGTCGGACTTTGGGGTTCGTAGCGAGGCAAGTGAGAAATATAGTCCATTTTTTCGATCATTTGAGGCGAATAGCGTGACTATTTAACGAAAATGACCGGGAAAATGGATATGTTTATCACTTGTCGCAGTAG
>JAJRUU010000268.1 GCA_024277605.1 bacterium | reverse complement strand
TATACTTGCTGGCAATATTAATTTGATCGATAACGAATATAAAAGGGCTTTAGCCCACTTTGCGATGTTTCAATCCTGCATAATAAAAAGACCCTTTAATCTGTTCCACCGAAAAAACCTTTATATACGATTGGCAGATGTGAAAAGAAATTTTGGTAATAAAACCACTTGGGACAAACCATTTGAGAAACATTTCATAGACTTCGTGAATTAAGCGAATAACGCTGTGTTTGATAATGGACAAGATAATACAGCGTTGAACAGAAATGTTTTTGATCTTGATACCAACTTTGATCTGGTTTATATTGACACCCCTTATATTAACAAAAATGGAGTTGGGGTTGATTATTCAGAATTTTATCATTTCCTGGAGGGCATAACTGACTACGATAATTGGGAAAATAGAATTGATTATAAATCTAAACACCGAAGACTTAAGGCCAGGAAATCTGAGTGGTGTGATAAGAATAGAATCCACAATGCCTATAATCGGTTATTTGCTAAATTCAGGGATAGTATACTGGTTGTCTCCTATCGTAGTGATGGCATCCCAGGCGAAGAATATCTGGTTGATTTGTTGAAAAGTTATAAAAAAGATGTTGTTTCAACCCATTTTGGAACTTATAAGTATGTTTTATCGAGAAATAATGAATCCAGGGAAATATTATTAATTGGACAATAGAAATATGCCTCAAGCTTTTCGGAATCAATTAGCAGCTTATTTTGATGAATTAAAAAAGACTCTGGTTACTTCTAAAGGTGATTGGGTTATAAAAGGGTTTGTTGATATTTATAAAAACATATACACCATTTCTATGGATACGAAAGTTATATCTAAGGTTATCGAATTAATGGTATTTCCGATAATATCCAGATTTGCAGTGGAAAATAACTATAAGATGGTTCTCAGCGAACACCAAAATCATTACCCTGATATTACCTTTATCAGTTAATCTAAAGAGAAGATCGCTTTAGATTTAAAAAGTACATATAGAGTTGACGGGGATACGGTTAACGGTTTTACATTAGGGACTTTTACCGGTTATTTCAGGAATAGGAATTCAACCAAAAACATCACATTCTCCTATAACCAATATTCAAAACATTTCGTTTTAGGCGTTATTTACACCCGACAAAAAGAGATGGTTGATGAACAGAAGGTTTTTACAATTAACGACTTACAAAATATTTTATCTGTAATAACCGATTTTGACTTTTTGTTACAAGAAAAATATCTAATTGCTAGTGACCAGCCCGGCAGTGGAAATACAAAGAATCTTGGCTCTATTAAAAAGATAGCCAAGCTAAAAAATGGCACCGGAGTTTTTGCTAAGTATGGATTAGGAATTTTTGATGATTATTGGATGCATTATCTGACCAGAGACATGGCTCGGGCAATTGATTTAGAAAACCCCCCTTATCGAAATTTAAGAGCGTATTTAAAATATAAAAACCTAAGGTCCCGATGAGCGCTTAGCATGTTAGAGAATTTGTATTGAAGTTTATAACCGAATATATTTAAGTGATGAGCAATGTCTCTTTATCCTCCTCTTTTGTTAAAGAATGGCTGCCGGTTGCCACCTACATCCTGGTTATTTTTATACTGACCCCAGTTTTGCCTCAAGTTGTTGAGTATACCGCCAAGTTGCTCCAGGTGCAGCTTGGGCTGTTTACTATATACCTGCGGAATATTACTATCGTTGGTTTAGCGTTGTTCTTAATTGCCTTTATGATTTATAAGGAGCGATATAAGCAGCAGAGTACTTATGTTGCCTTAGGCATAATATTTGTCTGGGGGGCAATACTGGTAAACAACTTCGGGGCGCCGGCGGAAGCCACGCATCTGCTGGAATATGGGGGGCTGGCGGTACTCTTGTTTTATAAATTTCGCAAGCATTTTGCAGCGGTACGCAGCGCTCCCTTGTATTTAGCGGCAGCGACGCTCACGCTTACGGTAGGTATATTAGATGAAATATATCAGGGCTGGCTGCCGAATCGTTATTATGACCTAAACGATATCTTCACCAATGCCAGCAGTGGAATTTTAGGGCTGGTCTACGTCTGGGGGGTGTTGCGTCCCGGCCCCTTGCGCGAGCGGTTTAAGTCTATTTTAAATGGCGGGCAACGAGGAGTGGAGCATAATCCTTAATGGTTTTACTTTGACAACACTGCTGACTTGAATTGTTGCCCACTATTTTATACAGCACGTTAACCCGATCTATTCATAAATTTAGGCTGGACTTGCAAGACATCCCTTATGAGCCAACGTCCAATAAAACCTCGTTTGCCCAAGGGGGCAGGAACAGGAAGCTGATAAATTTATAGTTTTCAGCTAAATTTCGATTTGCCCATAACAAGACCCGAATTTTTCGGGTATAGGGCAAGCCAACCAGAATGAAATTTAAAAAAACTTGAATTTTTACTGTATAATGGTATAATTATATTGACAAATGGTCTAAAAAAATCAATAAAAAGCGCTGGTGGGAATCTGAGTGAGGGTGGTTTCTGTTTTGCGTTGTGCCGG
>JAJRUU010000267.1 GCA_024277605.1 bacterium | reverse complement strand
TTGCCTTTTCGCCCAAGCTCTGCGTTATGCTCAAAATTTAATCCTCGGAATATCAAACATATACCTGCGGTTAAATTTTTCGCATGGCCACATGTGGCTGCCTTGATCTTGAACGAAAATTCTAATTTTTCAAGATACCCTTATGTTTACCCTGTATTCGACTTAATACCTTTTCCAGGATGATCTATGGACTATAAAGATACTTTAAACTTGCCCTATACCAAACTCCCCATGAAGGCCAATCTGGCAAATAATGAGCCCAATATTCTGGCCTTATGGGATGAAATGCGGCTTACCCAGAAGATTTATCAAAAAAACGTTAATCGCCCGCATTACACCCTGCATGATGGTCCGCCCTACGCTAACGGGCACATTCATATAGGCCATGCCCTAAACAAGATACTAAAAGACATTATCATAAAATCTAAAACGATGTCCGGCTTTAGTTCGATATATATACCCGGCTGGGATTGCCATGGTTTGCCCATTGAGCATCAGGTAGACAAGGAATTGGGGAAACGCCGGTACGAACTGAACAAGTCCCAGAAGAGAAAGCTTTGTCGTGAATATGCTCAAAGCTTTGTCGATATACAGCGTGATGAATTCATTCGTCTGGGGATACTCGGTAAGTGGGATACGCCCTATTTGACTATGGACTACCAGTATGAAGCCACCATTGTCAGGGAATTTGCCCGGTTTGTAGAACATGGCCTGGTATATAGGGGATTTAAACCAATTAATTGGTGTTTCACCTGCACTACCGCCCTGGCTGAGGCGGAGGTGGAATACGCAGAACATACTTCACCCTCTGTATATGTGAAATTTCCGCTGACCGCTGAAGCACAGTAAAAATTACAACTACCGGCCCAAGCCGCTGTCGTCATCTGGACCACCACCCCCTGGACACTGCCGGCCAATCTGGCAATTGCTCTGCATCCTGACTATGATTATGTGGCGGTACAGGCCGAGGGACAGGTTTACATTGTAGCTAAGTCCCTAATGGAGCAAGCTTTGAGCGCTATGGGGATAAACGACGGTTACTGCGTAATAGCCGGTTTCAGGGGAAGTCAACTGGAAGGTTTGGCCTGTCGGCACCCATTTTTAGACCAGGAATCAAAAATAATCCCGGGCCGCCATGTTACCCTGGAACAGGGTACCGGCTGTGTTCACACCGCTCCCGGCCATGGTCAGGATGATTATGAAATGGGCATCAAATATGGACTGCCAATTTATAGCCCGGTTGACGATCAGGGGAACTTCGTACCCGAAACCGCCCATTTTGGTGGCATGAATGTTTTTTCCGCAAACCAGGCGGTTATAGATAAACTGAGTCAGGAAGGCAATCTATTAGCCACCCAGAAGATTAAACACGCTTATCCCCATTGCTGGCGCTGCAAAAACCCGGTAATTTTCAGAGCCACCAAGCAGTGGTTCATTTCGATGGATAAAGAAAATTTAAGGCACAGGACGCTTGAAGCCGTAAATCAAGTAGAGTGGATCCCTGCCTGGGGCCGGGAACGTATTTACGGCATGTTGGAAGGCCGCCCTGATTGGTGTATCTCCCGCCAAAGGGTATGGGGGGTGCCGATTATGGCATTCTACTGTGACAGCTGCGGTTATGTACTACTCGATGCGCATATTATTAACCACATTGCCCAAGCGGTGGATAAAGCCGGAGCGGATGTGTGGTTTACTAAAACCGCTGAGGAGTTGCTTCCGAAAGGCACCAATTGCCCTGAATGCGGGGGAGTCATCTGGCAGAAAGAGATGGATATTTTAGACGTGTGGTTTGATTCCGGGGTGAGCCACGCCGCTGTGCTGGAACCTGATAATGAGCAAAGCTACCCGGCCCAGTTATACTTAGAGGGAAGCGACCAACACCGGGGCTGGTTCCATAGCTCACTGATCACTGCGGTGGCTACCCGACAGACGGCCCCCTACCAGGCGGTACTTACCCATGGCTTTGTGGTAGACGGTAATGGTAAAAAAATGTCAAAGTCTGCCGGGAATGTAATAGCGCCGCAGAAGGTTATTAACCGTTATGGGGCCGAAATACTAAGGCTATGGGTAACCGGTGAAGATTACCGGGCGGATGTGAGAATCTCTCAGGAAATATTAACCAGATTAGTGGAGGCCTATCGCCGAATTCGCAACACCTGCCGCTATCTCCTGGCTAATATATCCGACTTTGACCATAAGAACGATAAGGTACCGTATGCGGAGTTAGAGGAAATCGACCGCTGGATACTGCATAAATTACAGGGTCTGACCAAGCGCATCAAAAAAGCCTATGACGAATTTACCTTTCATCAGATATACCATCAACTGCACAATTTCTGCACCGTTGAGTTATCATCCATATATTTAGACGTACTGAAGGATCGGCTGTATTGTTCCGCCCCTAATGACAAGAGCCGCCGGGCGGCTCAGACTGTACTTCTGGAATTGCTGCTGTCACTCTTAAAACTTATGGCCCCGGTACTCTGCTTTACCTCTGAGGAAATCTGGCAGCGCCTGCCTGCGGGTGCAGTTGCTGAGGAAAGCGTGCATCTGGCTGATTTACCTGAAGCAAATGAAGATTATCTGGACAATGATCTAGCCGAAAGGTGGGAGCGGCTTTTAAAAATAAGGAGCGTCGTCTGCTGGCATCTGGAAAGGATGCGAAAAGATAAGCTTATTGGGTCAGCGCTGGAGTCATCAGTAACGCTTTATCTCACCGATGAGCAGCAGGACTTTCTAAACTCTTACACTGATGTAGAGCTTTGCGCTTTGTTTATTGTGTCTGAGGTTAATAGAAAAAGCATCTCTGCCTTCATCCCCAAAGAGACAGAAACAGCAGAAGCGATTGAGATACCAGGGGCGGAAGAGCTAGGTGTCGCTATAGACCGGGCAGCGGGCGAGAAATGTCAGCGTTGCTGGATGTATACCGCCAAAGTGGGTCAGGATGAGGCTCACCCCGATCTTTGCCCCCGTTGTACCGCAGTGGTTACCTCATTATGAGCTACCTGATACTGCTGGTTAGTGTGCTGGGGCTGGATATAATCAGCAAGCACATAGTGCAACAAAATATGCTCTTATACCAGAGCATTCCCATAATACCCGGCTGCTTCAACCTTACGTATATTGAAAACCCCGGGGCGGCTTTCGGCTTGCTGTCAGACCTCCCCCTTTTCTGGCGGAGTTTGTTCTTTATTTCCGTATCTATGATAGCGCTCTGTTTGATTGTGGTACTGTTTTTCAAATGCTCCCCCGATGAACGGTTAAATAGAATGGCCCTCACCCTGATCATGGCCGGCGCTTTAGGTAATCTCATCGATCGCATACGCTTAGGGGTGGTGGTGGATTTCATCGATGTGTATTGGCGAAATTCGCATTGGCCAGCCTTCAATATTGCCGACTCGGCTATCTCTGTCGGCGTGGGGGTGTTGATTATAGATATGTTGTTAAATAAAAAGGCTGCTGCAAACTGACACTATGTATCCTATACTATTTAGAATAGGCCCCTTGACCATCCATACTTACGGGCTTATGCTGGCCATCGCATTCTTAACCGGAATAAGCCTGGCGGTGCGGCAAGCTAAAGTCGAGGGTGAAGACCCGCAGAAAATATTCGACCTCTGCTTCTACTTGGTATTGGCGGCAATCCTGGGCTCACGCCTCTTATTTGTAGCTATAAATTACCCTTTTTACATAGATAATCCTCTGCAAATTTTTGCACTGTGGAAAGGCGGCCTGGTTTTCTACGGCGGGCTGATCGGCGCCTTGGTAACCGGCGCCTGGTATATGAAGCGCCACGGGCTTGCCTTATGGAAAATTACCGATATACTGGCGCCTTCCATCGCCTTGGGACAGGCTATCGGCCGCCTGGGCTGCTTTGCGGCTGGCTGCTGCTATGGAAAACCGGCTGATTTGTCCTGGGCGGTTACCTTTACTGACGCATATTGCCTGGCACCCACCGGCATTCCGCTACATCCCACCCAGCTATATTCTTCCGGCGCAGCACTGATTGTCTTTATACTGTTGCTCATCATCTATCGCTTTCGTAAATTCAAAGGCCAGGTTTTCTGGGGCTATGTGGGCCTATACTCGATAAGCCGCTTTATACTGGAACACTTCCGGGGGGACGAGCGGGGATTTATCCATCTACTGGGTCAAAGCATATCAACCTCACAACTGATCTCCGGCATTGCGCTTATCGTCGCTATAATTATGTTGCTGGTATTAAGAAAACGCACCAGCCAGGGGCTGGCTTAATTATATTGAAACCATTACGTTATTGCTAACCCCGCCTCCTTCCGTCCCATGGACGGTAGCGGCGGCTTACCTTAGGATGAGACAGATTGTAAGTTCCTATAATATAAATAACCTATGAAACTTGTACTGGCTACTCAAAATCAGCATAAGATAGAAGAAATAACCCAGATACTAAAACATCCTGAGTTAGAGCTGCTATCCCTGGCTGATTTTTCATTAGCGCCTGACATAAAAGAGGATGGGAACAGTTTTAAGGAAAACGCTTACCTTAAAGCGCATCAGGTGGCCCAGTTAACCGGTGAAATTGCTATGGCTGATGATTCCGGTTTAGTGGTGGATGCCTTAGATGGCGCCCCGGGAATATATTCCGCCCGCTATGCCGGTGAAAACGCTACTGATATGGATAACAATCAACTTCTGCTAAAGCAAATGGCAGAAATCTCTGTAAATAAACGCCAGGCCCATTTTTACTGCGTTATCGCTATCGTAAAACCCGATGGGGAAAGTTTTTTCGCCGAAGGTAAATGTGAAGGCTTGATCGCCACATCCCCTAAAGGGGAACATGGTTTTGGTTACGATCCCCTGTTTATTATCCCCCAATACGACAAAACCTTTGCCGAACTAGGCCCTACCATAAAAAATCAAATCAGCCATCGTTCAAAGGCGCTATCCGGGGCCAGGGAGATTATCCTGTCGCTGTTAAGCTATAGTCAGCCAGTTTTAATGTAGGGGAGGCCCTCGTGGCCTCCCTGTATTTCGGGCGGGTACAGGGTCAATAACCCACGCCCCCCACTCAGGCATATACAGCATTTCGATGTTTCGGCCTGTTTTCTTGATATTTCGGCTTGTCCTCAAGCCGAAATATCCAACCACTTGAAACAAATGTATAATTTTGTTACAATGTGGTGGATTGATGTTGATGTTTCGGCCTGTCCCCAGGCCGAAATATCCAATTTGTCAAATACATAGACCTAACCCCGTCTATATATGTTATTAGTAACTGGTAAGGAGCAGCAGATATGTCTAATTCAACTAAAAAAATGTTTGACAATGCTGAAATTTTCTTTAAGGCATCTAACGTATTGTCGCGGGTAATTTCAGAGGGGCATCCTGAAGCAATAGTGGCAGTTAATACTAATATGGCATTGTCTCTTGAAATTTATCTAAAATGTCTTCAAGTTACTGAAACCAATTCATTCAGATTCAGAAGAATACACGAAATTTTAACTCTTTACCAAAATCTGTCTCATGAGAGTCAGTCGAAAATTGAACAATATTACAATTTGCACATTAAAGACAATCCAACAATAATGGCAATGCTATCACAATTCCCTAACACTAATCTAAGCATTACACACGTTTTATCAGAGATCAATAAGGCTTTTGTTGATTGGCGATATATCTTTGAAGGAAAGGGGGGTTCCTTTTATGGCGTTGATACAATTATTATGGCAGTAAAGAGTAGGATTTTAGAGCTGTGTCCAAAATTATCTACATAACCATTTACACCATATTTTTTTAAGAATAAGAGGAAATAAGCTATTGCGCATAAATATTTATAACTTTTAACAAGGACAATTCACTTGCCAGCAAGCGATTTCACCAAGACAATAGCTTATAGGTATTTTAGCGGAAATGCTTATTAACCCCAGGAACAACATATCCTACCCCTGCCCTGCTTAAACCATTGACTATAGCCCCCGGCAATTGATAAGATAGGGCCGTAAGGTACCCTTGTTTTTTGGCTTCAACGCCTCATCTTCCTGGTTTTTGAGTAATCAAATGCTGCTTGAGCTGGCTATTAAAAATTTCGCTATTATTGATGAGCTGAATATATCCTTTGCTCCAGGATTAAATGTGCTTACAGGGGAAACCGGGGCCGGAAAAACCATCATCATAAGCGCCCTGAACCTGATTCTAGGGGATAAAGCCTCCCCGGAATATATCCGCTCCGGTGAGAGTACCGCCGGCATCACCGCCTGTTTCGATATATCCGGCCATGAGCACCTGAAGCAAATGCTTACCGCCCAAGGCATTGACTGCCCCAATAATAATTTAATCCTAAAGCGGCAATTAAAACAGGGCACAAAAAGCAGTTGTTACGCAAACGGTGAGTTGATCAGCCTGGCTTATATTACCCAATTCAGCCAGGAATTAATTGATATTCATGGTCAGCACCAGCATCAGCTGCTCTTAAAGTCCGACACGCACATTGATTTCCTGGATGCCTTCGGAAATTTACTTGGTTTGCAGCAGCAGGTAACTGAAAATTTTACTACATTACAGAATAGTCAGAGCCAATTAAACCTACTGCAAATCGATAACCGGCAAAAATCCGAAAAGAAGCAATTACTGGAATTTCAAATACAGGAAATCGATAGCCTACAGTTAGATAAAAATGAAAAGGAAGCCTTGCTCAAACAGCGGGCTATCCTGCAAAATAGCGAAAAATTACTGGAAGCGGGATCATTTATCTATGAGAGCATCTACAATGCCAACGGCTCGGTCACTGAAAAACTGGCGCAGGCAAAAGACAGATTAAATGAAATGCAGCGGGTTGACGCCAGCCTTGCACCTTATTTGAAAACCTTAGAATCAATGCAATGTGAGCTGGATGACCTGGCGCTTTCTCTCAACTCATACACCGAAAAGGTCGAATATGATCCCCAGCGTCAGCAGGAAATAGAAACACGACTGGCGGAAATCGATAAGTTGGAGAGAAAATATGGCGGCAGCCTAACCAGCGTGCTCAATTACCGCCAGGAAATTGAAGCCCAGTTGCAAAATCTCACCAATCTGGATCAGCAGATAAAAGCCGCCTCCCAGCAAATTGATGCCCAAACTCAGCAAATAAACCAACTAGCCACTGAGCTTTCCAGCAAAAGAAAACATGTAATTAAAGACATAGACCGCTTAATGTCAACAGAGCTTGGGCAATTGGGCATGCAGAAGAGTAAATTTATCACCCGCATAACACCTGTAAATTCACCGCAAGCTCCTACAGCTAACGCTGAATCGATACCCCGATATACCGGAGGGGCCAAGGGGATTGATCAAATAGAGTTTTTATTTACCGCAAATGAGGGTGAACGAGCCAAACCACTGGCTAAAATCGCCTCCGGGGGAGAGATTTCCCGGCTGATGCTGGCGCTTAAGGGATTACTTGCCGGAGGTAACCGGACACCTACCCTGGTTTTTGATGAGGTCGATGTGGGTATCGGTGGCGGGATTGCCGAGGTTGTGGGCAAAAAGCTTAAATCGCTTTCTAAAAGCCACCAGCTTATATGTATAACCCACTTACCGCAAATCGCCGCCTTTGCCGACCTGCATTTTACGGCAGGGAAAAGCATGGCCCAGGGCCGTACGATTACATCCATAAAAGAACTGGATCAGCAGGCTAAAACCAGCGAAATAGCCCGCATGCTGGCTGGTGAAAAAATCACTCCCACCGCTCTGAAGCACGCCCAGGAGATGTTAGCTAACAGCCGAGTGTAGCTTCGTTATTTCCGCATTAAAGGATTCGTGCAGTTTTTTGGTCAGCTTACCGGGAGTACCATCGCCTATAACTTTTTCATCCACCTGTACCAGCGGCATTATTTCAAAGCTGGTATTGGTTAAAAAAGCCTCATCGGCAGCCAGTAAATCCGCAGGGTAAAATTTGCCTGTGGCGACTTTCAGGTTATTCTGGCGGGCCAGGCTAATCACCAATTCCCGGGTGACTCCCGCCAACAAACCGCACGCAAGCGCCGGAGTCATCAGCTCTTCAGCGCTAATCCAAAACAGATTGCTGGTAGTGCCCTCGGTAAGCTCACCCGCTGTATTCAGCATCAGCGCTTCCTTTGCGCCTTTAACTTTGGCTTCCTGTTTGGCCAGGATATTATTTAAAAAATTCAGTGACTTTATGGCTGGATTTAAGGCTGCCGGGGGAATTCTGCGGGTAGTTACGATACTGGCAGTTATGCCTTGCTGGTACAAGTTAGCCGGATGCCCGTTGAACTCACTAGCCATAAGCACCACAGTAGGCACAGGGCACAGATCCATATCCAAGCCTAACGCCCTCCCTGCACCGCGTGAGATAGTGAGGCGTATTCTGGCGTTTTGTAAATTATTGCGGTCGAGGCTTTCATATAAAAGTTCTTCGAGCTTGCTTTCGGTAAACGGAAGCACAAGCTTTATGGCAAGAGCTGAATTTTGCAGGCGCTTTAAGTGCTCAGCCAGCATAAATATTCGCCCGTCATAGGCGCGTAATGATTCGAAAATTCCGTCCCCATATAGAAAGCCATGATCATAGACCGATATTTTAGCCTGGGATTTGGGGCACCATTCCCCGTTAAGGTATATCAGGCTCACGCTTAGCCTCCTCCCATAAGCAATCCAGCTCTTGTAAGCTGACTTCATTTAACTCTCTACCGGAATTTACTACCTGTTCTTCCAGATAGCGGAAACGCAATATAAACTTCATGATCGTCTTGCGCAAAGCCTCTTCGGGATTGATCTCCACAAAACGGGCCACATTTACCAGTGAAAACAGCAGATCACCAAGTTCCTCTTCCATGTGGGCTGTATCTTCGGCCTCGAGCGCTACCTCAAACTCGGCTAACTCTTCTTCTAATTTGGCAAAGGCTTGCGCTAGTGAAGTGTGGTCAAAGCCTACCCGGGCTGCTTTCTCCTGCAAGCGGTGGGCTCTCAACAGGGCCGGTAATTCGTGGGGTACTCCCGCAAGCACCGATGCGCCTGAGAGCTTTTTCTCGGCTTGTTTAATACGCTCCCAATTTGCCAGGATTTCCTTCGTATCTTCGACCTTGGTGTCCCCGAATACATGCGGATGACGGCGGGTCATTTTCTCGATGCTGCACTCTAAAATATCGTATATATCAAACCTGTTGTCTTCTGCCGCAATTTGGGCATGAAAGATAACCTGAAACAGTACATCCCCCAATTCCTCTCGCAAGCCCTCAACAGATTTCTGGTCAATGGCGGCCAGCGCTTCATAGGCTTCTTCAATCATATAGGGTTTTAAGGATTCATGGGTCTGCTTCCGATCCCACATACAGCCCTGTTCGCTACGCAAAGTACGCATGATACCTACCAGCTTAGCAAACAATTGTGCCCTTTCATCAGCCATTTAAACTCCTCTTGATTCGGGCGACCAGATATATTTATGTATCTGCAATTGAAAGCGCACCGGCAAATTATCCTTAAGTATCCAATCCGCCAGTGATTTGGGTTCCAGATAACCGTAGGCTGCTCCCATAAGAATATTATGGTTGAGATTATAGCGCTTCATAATCTGCCTGGCCCATTCATAATCTCCACGGCTACAGATTACGAACTTAAGCTGATCGTTCTCTGTCAAATAATCCAGATTCTGCCATCTAATCCGACCCTGCTCCCCACTATCCGGGCATTTTAAATCCATAACCTTAACGACATCAACAGGGAGCCGACTTATATCCAGGCTGCCATTGGTTTCCAGTAACACCTGATAGCCATGTTTAAGTAACCAGTCGCAAAAGGGGAGGACTTCCGCTTGTAATAAGGGTTCTCCGCCGGTGATCAGCACCAGTTTGCAACGATACTCTTCAATGCTGGCGCACAGTGCGGCCAGCTCCAGCGGATCGCCGTCCCGTTTAGCGTACGGGGTGTCGCAATATGCGCAGTTTAAATTGCAGCCCGCCAACCGGACAAAAATGGAGGGGAGCCCTATATAAGAAGACTCCCCTTGAATACTGTAGTAAATCTCGGCTATGTTCATATAAATATCATGGGATTATTGCATTACTTCAACCCTGTTCCTACCCTCCTGTTTAGCTATACACAAGGCATCATCAGCTAATTTAATCAAATCTCTCTCTTGCCGTATTTCATGATTAGGAAATGTGCATATCCCTAAGCTTACCGTAATTTTAGTTAGTTCCCCGTTTACAACAGAGAAATCATACTCTGACACACTATGTTTGATACGCTCCGCCAGCAAATGGCCCTTTTCCTCATCGGTCTGGGGTAACAGCAACACAAACTCATCCCCTCCATAGCGAGCGGCTGAATCTGAACTTCGGATAGAATCGCTTACAATGTCGGCAATTTTCTTTAATACCACATCTCCCTGAAGGTGCCCACATTTATCATTTATTTTCTTGAAAAAATCCACATCCATCATTATACAAGATAAGGATTGTTTATAGCGGGTAGCACGTTCAAACTCAATTGCCAGTCTTTCGTTAAAATAACGCACATTATACAATGAAGTCAGCTCATCGGTAATCGCCAAAAGTTGTAGCTTATGAGTAGCATTGACCAGTTGGCGTTGTAAGTCAATTCGTTCAAAGGCACGATCTATAGCAGCCTTTACTATCTGAAGCTGGAAGGGCTTGGTAATAAAATCATACGCACCATCTCTTAGCGCCTGAATAACCGCTTCAATAGAAGCATAGGCGGTAATTACGATCACCAGGGTTTCCGGGCAATTATTTTTTACATAGGACATAATTTCACGACCGTTGACTCCCGGCATCACCAAATCAGTGATCACCAAGTCAAATGAGCGTTGTTCCAACAGCTTAATCCCTTCATCTCCCCGACGGGTGGCTACCAAGTCATACCCCGACTCCGTCAACAAGACTTTCATCTTGTCCAGTAATTTAACCTCATCATCTATCAAGAGGATGTTATCTCTTCTTTCATGCACCAGCTTATTTCTCCTGCTTATGATTAGCAGCCGGCAAGATAATGGAAAAGGTGGATCCTCTGCCAACCTCACTGGTTACATTTATTAATCCATTATAACTCTTAATAATAGAATAGGAAATAAATAGCCCCAAACCGGTACCGTCAAATCCCTTAGTGGTGAAAAATGGCTCAAACAAATATTTAATGTCTTCCTGCTTAATCCCTGTTCCCTGATCCTCAATCACAATTTCAACCAAGTTCTTGAGGTTTCCTGAGCTTCCCTCAAACTCCTCTTCTGCTTTCAGCTTGTTTTTCTTAACAATCTGACGTGTCTGGATATTCAGCGTTCCTCCGCTGGACATGGCATCTTCGGCGTTTTTAATTACGTTCATAAGTACCTGAGTGATCTTCGTGCGGGGAATTAGTACTGGAGGCAGCTTTTCTGCTAAATTAAGCTCTATCTGTATCCCTTTCTTAATCAATTGGCTGAAGGCTATAGAAAAGATGTGACTATTTAATATTTCATTTATATTTATTTTCTCGTGCGCACTATCCTCCCGCTTGGCGTGATCCCGTAACTGCTTAACAATAAGGGCAATACGATCTACCTCTTCAGCTATGGATTGCAAATTCTCCATAAGTGGGCTATCAGTATCAATTTGAGTCTTTAAAAATTCTACGTCCAGGGAGATAATATTTAATGGATTGTTAATCTCATGTGCCACGCCAGCCGCCAGTTTTCCAAGAGCAGCCAATTTCTCCGCCTGGCTAATTTGCTGCATCACCTTAGTTCTCTTGGTCAAGTCTTCAATAACCAGCATGATGGATTTGGGTTTGCCGCCTTTAAATGTAATCGGCCGCAGATGACACGATAAAATAAGTTCAGAGTTGTCCTTTTTGGAATAAAACTTAATGTTTTCTTTGCAACTCCCTTCCTCGCCCGACAGGGTTTGCTTAAAACAATCCATCAGGCCGGTATTGCCCACTCCGGGGAGGTCAAATAACTTCTTACCTAGTAAGGAAGTATCACCCCATAGTTTTTCAGTTATATCGTTATTGGCGGAGGTAACCACCCCCTCAGTATCCAAAATAAATACCCCGATATTAGACAGAATAGTCTCCATCTTGTTAATTTCCAACAGCTTTTTTTCCATCTTGCGCTTCTCGATTCCATTCCTAACCCGCATTATCAACTCTTCTTTTTCACAGGGCTTTATTATATAATCAAAAGCCCCCTTCTGCATCGCTCGTACCGCTGAAGATAAAGAGCCATAACCGGTAATAATGATTACAACTGTTTCCGGTGAATCCAGCTTAACCTCCTCCAAAACCTTTAAGCCATCTATATCTTCCATTATTAAATCAGTGAGCACCAAATCAAATTCACCGCTCTTTACCATTTGAATGGCTTCAGCGCCACTTTGCGCGGTTATGGTGGTATAGTCTTCCGTTGCCAGGATGCGCTCGATATTAAGCCTGACTATCTCTTCATCATCCACGATTAAAACTTTAGCTTTATCACTATTATCGTTCATCGGATAACTCCTGCCATAATTATTCTAATTGTGTAGATTACTGATTTGAAAATTGATGAAGTCGTAAAAAGTCAGAAAATGTTGCTTTTTGTCATTGCGAGCGAAGCGAAGCAATCTCTAACTAGTTGATTATACAACAGATTGCTTCGTCGCTTTGCTCCTCGCAATGACTGCCACAGACTTTTTACGAGACCATCAAAATTAAATTCCAATAAATTAATTTGTTACGGCATCAAATCCTGAGCCGCCTGAAACATCAGCTCAAAAAGCTCAGGGATGTCTTGTCCTTCGATACAGGAGAACGCTACCCGAATATCAGTTTTTCCGATTGAAATTACCCCTATCCCATATTTTTCAAGCAAACACAGCCTGAATTCTTCGGCATCGATACCTTTAAGCTTAAGACACATAAAATAACCGGAATTAAAGGGATACGGCTCCCAGACCGCTGGAAATCGCTCATCAGCCAGGACCAGTTTCACCTTGGCCGCCCTCCCCTGCAGAACCTTATACTTTTCCGCTTTCTCTTGAGCATATGTGCCGCTATCCATGGCCTTCAATAAAATGGACTGCGAGTGATGAGGACAATTAGAGATATCGCCCCTTATGCATCCGGCAGCCTTCTTCTCCAAAGCATTGTACAATGCTTCCGGCTGACTTTGGGTCAGCGCATTATAGGTCATAAACCCCAACCTGAAGCCCCACATATAATCTTCCTTGGTAGCCGCATCGAGTTTTATGGATAATATACGCGGATGGACATCGGACAGATACGCATAAACCGATTCCCGAAGCGCCTCCTCCTCATAGAACAGGCTGAAATATGCGTCATCACAGATTACCACCAGATTACACCCCTGGTCGGCTATCTCAACCAAAGCATCGCGGATAGCCTGCGCTTCAGAGCTAGTGATCGAAAAACCGGTAGGGTTGTTGGGAAAATTAAGGATTACGATAAGCTTGCCTCTTTGAGAAGCCTCATTTAAGCTTTTCGAAAACGCCTCTACGTTGAAGCCTTGCTGATCATTAAAGAACGGATACTGCTGGATGTTCGCCTTTTTTCTGACTTCAAATATCAGCCGATAATTCCCCCATATTTTATCCGGTAAAATAATAGTGTTACCCGGATCAATGAACATATCGCCAACCAGGCTCAGCCCATGGGTAATACCGTTAGTCACTAGGGGAAGACTGCTACTTTTTGAGTTTAAGCTGGGGTTTTTGCTGAATATTTCCTTGCGCCAGCGCTTCCGCAACTCAGGCTTTCCGGGAGACGGTGCGTATGGGAGCACTTCAGCGGGCAGCATATTGGAAAAATACTTCATCACTGATGGCAGGTGCATCACCTGTTTACTCTCAATGGCGATTCCGATAGTAGCATTATAGCGCTTAGCCTTGATTTTGGCCTCAGCCGTCTGACTCAATATGCCCTTGGGAAAGTAAAGTTCCCGGCCGAGTTCGGACAGCATCTGATAAACAAAGGGGGCTTCTGTTTGAATAACATCGTTAAGCTCTTTGGCTAATGGATTCATTTTTTTGTCCTGTATGTTTATGTTTTATTATACTTCAGAATTGGTCAGGAGTTGCAGGGCCTGTAGATACTTCTGGCTTGTCTTTTGAATTATTTCTTCCGGCAGCTCAGGCGCAGGCGGCGTCTTATCCCAATCCAGTCCCTCCAGGTAATCCCGGACAAACTGCTTGTCGAAGCTGGCCTGTGATCTTCCCGGACAGTACTCAGCAGCGGGCCAGAATCTTGAAGAGTCCGGGGTAAGCAGCTCATCTATAAGTATTATCTCCCCGTCTATAAGGCCGAACTCAAATTTGGTATCGGCAATAATAATACCCTTGGTCTCAGCCTTGCGGGCCGCCTTTTCATATATTTTAAAGCTGGTTTCCATAAGCTTAGCGGTAGTTTCCCGACCGACTATATTTTCCACCTCACGTATGTGAATATCCATATCATGCCCGGAGGTAGCTTTGGTCGTAGGCGTAAATATAGGCTCATCCAGCTTATCGGATTCTACATACCCCTCCCTTAAGCGTATTCCGCAAAGCTCCTCAGCGGAAGCATATTTCTTCCAGCCAGAGCCGGACAAATACCCCCTGACCACGCACTCTACCTGCAGGGGTTCAGCCTTTTTTACCAACATAGACCGATCTTTTAACTGCGCATGATATTCTGTAGGAATCGAATCAGGAAAATCCGCCACATCACAGGTTATCAAATGATTTTGAATAATATCGGTGGTATGGGCAAACCAGAACTCAGAAAGCTTGGTCAGGGTACTCCCTTTATGCGGAATACAATTTGGCAACACCACATCGAAGGCCGAGATGCGATCACTGGCTACAATCAGAAAACAATCCCCCACCTCATATATATCGCGTACCTTCCCCCGTCCATGCAATTTCAATTTGGGCATTTCAGTAGAATAAAGTCCTTTGTTAATACTCATTTATGTATCCCCTAAAATATATATAATTGTCTCTCTTTACACATACAAAGTTAGACTAGCAGATTTTAAACTCAAAAGAAAGCAAAAAAATGTAGTATAATTGACCCAAAACTAAACTTATGTTATATTGAGTTAATATCACACTGTATTATCTACCGAAACAACGATTATCCATAGATTTAAAATTCAAGATTAATCCTATGCGTAACACACTAAAATCGGGCTTAATACAACTTTATACCGGATGCGGCAAGGGTAAAACCACCGCCGCCCTGGGCTTAGCCGTAAGGGCAGTGGGTATGGGACTGCGGGTCTATTTTGTGCAATTCTTAAAACCCGAATCAGCCGCATCAGGCGAGATGAATGCGTGCAAACATCTTGCCCCTCAACTTAAATTGATAAGATTAAGCGATGATTCATTTTTAGGCGCTATATCCGAAGAAGTGCGAAAGCGAAACAAAGCGCTTTATGCTCAAGATTTGGATAAGATACAGGAGCTAATGCAGAGTGAAGAATACGATGTTTTCATCCTGGATGAGTCGGTGAATGCGCTGCATCTGGGGTTAATCAAGTGGCCACAGCTAGAAAGTTTAATCGAAGCCAAGCCCGCACAGGTTGAGCTGGTATTTACCGGCCAACCTGCACCTGCACAATTAATCGAACTGGCCGATCTGGTGAGTAACGTGGAGATGGTGAAACACCCGTATCAGCAGGGCATAAAAGCCAGGGCGGGAATTGAGTATTGATTTAAAAGGCCAACAAACTTCTTGCGCTTAAGCGATCAATCGGCTGACAATGTTCTGTGAATATTCAACAACTGCTTTATGCCCTACCACACACTTATTCAGCTTAGCCCCCTGCCCTACCCTGACCCCATCCCAAAGCACGCTATGTTCCACTTGCGCATGTTCAGCTATTACGCAACCATCTCCTAACACAGCATAGGGGCCGACTACCGCATTATCGGCTATATGGCAATTATCCCCTATCATCACCGGGGGTATTATATTCTCCGGGTATGAAAAGATGGACAAGTCCAGGGACTTGTCCCTACCGTCTAAAAACTCCCGGTGAGCCTCAAGGTAGCTCTCCAGCGTACCTAAATGCTGCCAGAAACCCTTTTCCAGAGGATAACCACATATACGATTCCCCTGCTCGATTAACGAGGTATATATATCGGCGTTGATGCAGCAAGGTTTGCCCGCCGGAATGTAATCCACTAGCTCCGGTTCTATTATATGGATGCCGATAAAATCCATTTGCCGCAGTCCATGAACCGCCGCCCTGGGCCGTCCGGCTATCTGCTTTATGCGATACTGCTCATCCATTACCACTCCCCGATCAGCATCCAGCAACTGTTTGGGATTTAGCGCCATAGTAGCCAGGGCGTTTTGTCGCCGGTGAAACTCATATACGTTCTTTAAGTCTATATCGGTCAGCATATCGCTGTTTAGCGCTACCAAGGTATCACGGGGCATAAGCCCGGCCATCTGCTTTATTCCCCCGGCGGTACCCAATAGCTCAGGTTCGAAGGAATAGTGAAGTTTTACTCCAAAGCGGCTGCCGTCTCCTAAATGTTCTTTAATTTTATGTGGCAGATGGTGCAGGTTTAGGGCCAGCTCTTCTATACCATGTTTTTTTAATAGCTCAATATGATAATCAAGTAGCGGTGTATTGGCAAAGGGGAATAAGGGTTTAGGTAAAAAATTACTAAGCGGGCGCATTCTGGTACCCAGACCAGCTGCCAAAATTAGCGCTCTCAAAGCTGGTGCACCTCAGGTAAGTATTTAGCCAATAATTGCTGAAATTCTTTTAACTCAGGATATTTTGCGAAGTTATTTTTTACATACTCCAATGTGGGAGGGATAAATTTAAGGTAAAAAGATAACCCACGGACACCGGCAAGATAGGCGAAGCTGCCTACCGCCTTTAAGTTGCGCTGGATGCAGGTGTAATCAAAAACCTGCCGGAACCGCTCCCGGTTGACGGTCACGCCTTCTGTCTCTTCTTTACCCCGGATATAATACTCTAACAGTTTGTCTACTTGCTCTTCATCCAGTTGCACATATGAATCCTTAAGCAGAGAAGCCACATCGTACTGGCACAACCCCATCCGGGCATCCTGAAAATCCAGCAGTTTAATCCGCCCGTCTTTAATCATTATATTGCGACTGTGATAATCACGATGGGTTAAATAGCGCGGCTCAGCCGCTAATTTTCTAGCTAAATCCTGAAAATGCCCCTTTAATGCTTGCTTATCTTGAGGGGACAATGCAAGCTGCCGCTGCCCCTCCAACATATGCTTTAAGAAAAAATCCAGCTCCCAGGTAAGCTTATCCGTATCAAAGGCCAGGCCAAACGCCGGACACTTAGGGGCACGGCTCGTCTTTCCGGCTTGCTGGACTTTAAGCAATAAGTCCAGCGCTTGTTCATAACAGGGGTAATAGTTTTCAGCGGGTTCATTATGCACCAGCTGCTCTAAGGTAAGATCGCCGCAGTCTTCAAAAAACAGTAGCCCTTTTTGCTTATCATGACAATACAGCCGGGGTACGTGCAGCTTATGCTGATCAAAATAGCCCCCCACCAACTCCACATCACGCTGCCGCTCAGGTTGGGGCGGGCTGAACTCCATGAGCACCAGACTCTGCCGCTCATCCAGCCGCAGCCGATAGAAATTGCGCTCCGAGGCATCCCCCTTTAGTTTTTCTATGCTAATGCCGGAAAACTTTTGACCGCTAATTGCACTGGCCTGCGCTAGTAGATATTCCTGATCCACTATTACTCGCCTACCATCTGCAAATATACCTGCCGCGAGCGGGAGCGATTATCAAAATCAAGTAGCACAATTTGCTGCCAGGTACCCAGGCCCAGACGCTTATCAGTAAACGGCACGCTAAGACTGGCCCCAATCAGCGCCGCCCGCACATGGGCAAAGCCATTCCCATCGCCCCAGCGCGCATCATGCTGATAGCCCATCCCCTGGGGAGCTATGCGCTCGATGGCTTCCTGTAGATCCCACACTACTCCCGATTCATATTCAATTGTAGTAATGCCCGCCGTTGAACCGGCAATGGACACATTCACGATACCGTCACTTAGCTTTGAATTACGTACAGCCTCGGCCACCTGAGCGGTAACATCCGCTATATCTCCGAACCCCTGCATCTTCAAGCTGAAACCAGCCGATTCCACCGGCATAGATACCCCTCCTCTATATTATCCGATCAAAACAAGAAAGCGTTATCCAGAAAAACAGTCATTGCTTATAACTCTCTGGCTGAAATTAGCATTCACTATACTGAATGTCAAGAAAGGAGGGCAAAAACAGGTAAAACTGTCAGCAGAACAGAAATTGCTCAGGATTAATACAACTAAAGCCATGCTTCTCCGGGTCGGATAACGCGCTGTTTTTTGAAAAAATATCCAAATACTTATTATATGATTCAATCGCCATCAGATTTATCATGAAATCAGTTCCAAAAAGTATCCGGCCCCTCAATATATGCGGTTGATTATTGATCAACTCCCGCAATGAACTATAATATTCATCATCCACACCGCTATACGAAAAATCAACATATACGTTGTTATACGATGCTACAAGCCTCAAAATCGTTTTAACCCATAACTCCTCTGCTGAGAAAAACCGCCATAATTTTTTATACCATGAACCCCGCTGCTTCCCAAAGTGCGCAAAGTTGAGTTTGATCTCAGGATATTCCCTTAACACCTTTTCCCACCTTGAGGGAGCAGTGTAATCCAGGGCATTTTCATCCACCCTGAATCCCCCATCGCTGCAGTGGGTGGTAATCGGGATTTTTCTGCCGCTGCAATACCCGTACAAATACTTAACCTTCTTTACTTCCTCTTCATATTGCTCCATAAAGTCATATTCGGCAGGATCAGGCCAGGGATCAAAGCCTAAAGGCGGATACACCTTAATTCCGGCAAAAAAGTTACTCTTCATATTGTTTATATTGCCGTCAAATTTCCCCATATTGGCATAAAGGTCGTCCCTTTTCCCCCTATAATCGGCGAAATATTTATCCAAAAGCTCCTTAATCTCATCAAGAGTATAGTTCTTAGTATTAAGCCCCAGAAAAGGATATATCTCAAATACATTGTCAACACTCATATCTTTATATTTTTTAATGCCGCTAAACACATCCGTCACCTGCTCCGCAATAGGCTTATTCGGCTTCTCATAGTGAATGTCGGGGTTTCTTATATCCTTACAGCCAAAATCCATCAGCAGCGGCGTTAAAACAATTTTTTGATACACATTTCCACCAATATGCAACCCATCTTCCCTTAAAAGAGGTGCATCTGATTTTTCCAGACAATTTCCGGTTTGTTTAAGACAATTCTCCATCAAAAGAAAGTAACTGCCCAAATCATTTTCCATGACAGATAACAGGTTATTTACCCGGTTTACTTTTCCTTTTACAGCATCTAATTTTCGGCCTAACAAAAACGATACAATCGAGGATACTATCGGTATTCCATTCAGGCAGGTTAACAACTTTAATTGCCGCATGAGTCGATTTATATCTATCCGGTTAATAAATGCGGACAGATTAGGATGGCTCAAATTCATCGCATGACAGTGGATATCGTAAAAAGTTTTGTTCATGCACTATCTCCCCCGAAAAATTCGGGTCTTGTTATGGGCGAATCAATATTTAGCTGAAAATTATAAATTTATCAGCTCCTATTCCTATCCCCTTGGGCAAACAAAGTTTTATTGGACGTTGGCTTATAAACCTTATCTCGCAAGGGGTCTTGCAAACCCAGCCTAACTTTATGAATAGGTCGGGCTCCTGATATTTTGTTATATGTTCATAGCGGTCAATCTTTATTGTGTTGCGTAACGTAACACATCCAGCCTTAAATGTCAACTTATTTTTACCCCGAAAAGTTCGGGCTTTATTTCAGGCAAAATCATATCCAATTGTAATTCTAAAATTTATCAGCGTCCTGTAGCGTAGTTTCAGATGTTTCGGCCTGTCCCCAGGCCGAAACATCTGAGGTAATGAAAACATGAGGACAATTATGTAAGGAATGCTATCAAGAAATGCAAATGAGCTATCTATCGGATATTGCAGGATCCAGCATATTTCTACCCCACACTATCTTGCCAAGAATAACCCGCCTGCGGGCGCCGGTCACCGAAGGCAGATTTGAGGGGCGCCCATGCAAGGTTTCATATGCTAAAACCGCAAAACCCATGGCCTCTACGGCCTGCGAGGGAAAGCCCAGCTCATCAATTTTATGCAGTTCCAAGGGCTTGATTTCATCAGCCAGCATAGACATAAGCGCCGGGTTACAGGCGCCGCCACCGGTTACATATACATGTTCAACCTTATGATAAGGCAAGATATAGCAGCGATAGGCATTGGCTATGGATCTGGCGGTAAAGCGGGTCACTGTATGCACTATATCCTGAGGGGCATGCCCCGGGGGGGCTAGCCCCTCAGGGACAAGTCCCTCAGGGACAAGTCCCCTATTTTTCCCCGGCTGGCATATTTTTTCT
>JAJRUU010000266.1 GCA_024277605.1 bacterium | reverse complement strand
GTGACGGCGGTAACAAATAAGGCGTCTCCCGGTCGGTCAGTATAAATTTAACACTCATCTTTTGGCCCCTTCATGGCAAAGATTTATTTCCGACCATTATACCATATTCTGCTGCTAAAGTCCGACAGACTCCTAGGGGGAACAACATATAGTGCGAAGATGAAATCCCTGAAGGTCGATTGCGATTCGATCCCAGCGTCTTGCTGTGCATTTCCTGCGCCGAGAAGGCGGAAAAAAGATGAGCCACGCTTTATCCGCAACAAATTTGGCTGCCAGCCATTACTTATTTCAATAAAGTAGTCTATAATGGCTAAGTTCATAAATAAAGATACCCTAAAAGTTTAAACCTTAACCCGATCTATTCACAAATTCAGGCTGGGTTCGCAAGACACCCCTTGAGAGATAAGGTTTATGAGCCAACGTCCTAAAAGAAACAGGCTGTGCCTGCCCGAATTTTTCGGGTTAAGAAGAAAATGCTAACCCATGGAATACTTTGACTTAAATGATACTGAAAACTCGGAGGATGTTGATGAATCACCTCCAAGGTTTCGGGAAAACTATAGAACCCGCAATCAAAACCAGCCGGGTATATACAGAAGTGTAGATATCGCGAGCCTCTCAGCAAATAGCTACGAACAGCCTCCAATTACAGATTACATTAAAGATAAAATCGAAAGGTTAAAAAGTATTACCGCTTCAATAGAGCAAAAATCAGTACTCCCCGTTAAAACTACCTTAGAAAAAAGCAACTTTAAAATTGATTACAAAAACAGCTTAAATGAAATGCAGTACTTAGCGGCAACGACCATAGACGGCCCGCTTTTAGTTATTGCCGGTGCGGGAAGCGGCAAAACCAGAGCCATTATTTACCGGGTTGCATATCTTTTGGAAAACGGTATCTCGCCGCAAAACATTCTCCTGCTCACTTTTACCAGAAAAGCATCCAATGAAATGCTGGCAAGGACTTCAGCCCTTTTAAATGATATGCGCTGCCAAAAGGTTATGGGAGGAACTTTCCATTCATTTGCTAATCACCTGTTGCGGAGATACGCTAAGCTCTTAGGCCTCCTTCCCAACTTCAGCATTATTGATACCGCTGATTCAGAAGATATTATTGGATTAATTCGTCATAAATTAAATTTTAAGAAAAGATCAAGGGCTTTCCCCAGAAAAAACCAGATTCAAACCATTATTTCAAAAAGCAGAAACTGTAACGCCACCATAAGCCTCATTATCCACCGTGAATTCGGCGGATTAGAAGAATTCACCGGAGATATAAATCTAATTAATAAAGCCTATAGTGAATATAAGGCGGGCAACAACCTGTTGGATTTTGATGACCTGATGGAGGTTCTCAAGGACTCGCTTAAAAACAACCCTGATTTTCGCCAAAGCGTTCAAAATCTATTTAGTCATGTTATGGTTGACGAATTTCAGGATACGAATAATACCCAGAAAGAAATTGTTGATCTTATTGCTGAGAGCCACCAAAACATCATGATTGTCGGCGATGATTCTCAAAGTATATATTCGTTTCGGGGGGCAAATTTTGAGAACATCTTAAGGTTTCCTGAAAAATATTCTGCCTGTAAGATAATAAAGATTGAACAGAATTACCGGAGCAACCAGGGTATTTTAGATTTTGCTAATTCAATTACGGATAACGCTACAATTGGCTACCGGAAGGAATTATTTACCATAAACCATAAAATCTTCAGGCCGATAGTTAAAAAATGCTATCATCAGGAAGATGAAGCCAAATACATGGTTTCTGAAATACTCGAATTGAGAAAGCTCAATATCCCTTTAAATGAAATTGCCGTACTTTACCGTGCTTCATGGCATGGGAATTATATCCAACTGGAACTACTGAGAAGGAACATCCCCTATGTAGTTTATGGCGGTATCCGCTTTGTGGAACGCCGGCATGTAAAAGATATTATCGCTTACTTAAGAATTATCCTTAATCCTTCTGACGCTATTTCCTGGAACCGTGTGTTGAAATTGATTCCCGGTGTGGGAAATAAAACCGCAAACGATATTTTAGAACACCTGCAAAAGAATAATGGCAATATAACTTTTGAGCGTTTTTAAAAGAGGAAATATTCAGCCGAGCTTGAAAAACTCAGGCAGGTTTTAGACCAAGCCTCAGCGGGAACTATTAATATTCCCAAAAAGATTAAGCTATTAAGAGATTATTATGTTCCTATTTTAAAAAACATAGAAGCCGACTATGAAACCAGGTTACTGGATATTGATGTTCTATATAATTTATCAAACAAATATAATGAGTTGGAGAGCTTCCTCTCTGATTTTGCCCTCGATCCGCCTTCAAACAAATTCCAGGACCAATCAGCCCCACTTATTAATGAAAGTGAAGAAAAACCGCTGGTGCTTTCAACCGTACATTCAGCAAAGGGGCTTGAATGGAACAGTGTGTTTATCCCACACCTGCTGGATGGTCTTTTTCCATCTGCAAGGAGCTTTGTAAGGATTGAGAATTTAGAAGAAGAACGCCGACTGTTTTATGTTGCCTGTACCAGAGCAAAAGAGCAATTATATTTAACAATGCCGGCTTATATGAGGTCTTGGGACAATTGTTTTACGCTACCATCAAGATTTATCGTTGAAGCTGATAAGGCAAAATATAGGTTGTTGTTGTAAAAACATGTCACAATTTTATGGTAGGGTCATCATAACTGCGAGGGGCAGTGAATCTTTGCTTCAAAGGAAGGGTGGCCTTCCGACAATGTTAATAGGTCTTTTAGAACAGCCTTGAAAGAAGTAGGGATTAGTAATTTCAGGTTTCATGACTTGAGGCATCCATTTGCCAGCAATCTAGTCATGGCGGGAGTTGACCTGGATACAGTGCAGCATCTACTGGGCCATAAGTCAATCCAGATGACTATGCGATACGCCCACCTTTCACCAGGCCACATAAAAAAAGCCGTTTCAATTTTAAGTGCTTACTATGAAAATAATCCCAAATTAAGCACAAAAACCAAAACAGCCCAAAATGTGGTTCAGCTAAGTAGCTGATTTTAAATGGTGGAGGACAGGGGATTCGAACCCCTGACCTCTGCCTTGCGAAGGCAGCGCTCTCCCAACTGAGCTAGTCCCCCCACGGTTTACTTTGCCTTGCTCTCCAAGCATCGGCTAAGCACATCTTCTGTATCAGCTTAATATAGATTTACTTTAAAATCAATAAGAATTAGCCGATTCACGATTGACAAATTAATATGAGGTTTGCTACTGTTACATTGCTAAATATTAGGTTTGATCTATTCATCCCGATCTATTCATAAGTTTATATATGATTTGCCAGACCAGGCATGGCCTGGACTTATTATCAAAAAGAGTCCAAAGCCAACGTCCAATAAGGCTTTGTTTGCCCAAGGCTCAAGGAACAGGAAACTGATAAATTTATATTAGGCGCTAAATGTCGATTTGCCAATAACAAAACCCGAATTATTCGGATAATAACCCGTGAATTAATAAAGGAGTATGCGTGAAGATTACAAAACGCTTGTTTTTGTTGTGGATGTCTATGATGTTGGTTTTAGTTATAGGAAGGAGTAGTGTCCAGGCTGAGCTGACACCGGAAATGAAGAAGGAAATAGACGAGTATATGGAAAAGAAGCAGGCCGAGGAAGGCTTGGTGGATAAGTTGCTCACTACGAAGAAGGGTGGGAAGTTCAGTCTGGGGGGGGAGTTGGAATACGAATATGTCGATGTACAAAATGGTGGCAAAAAGGCTGAACCGCATTTTGTGTTGGATAAATTTGTGTTGCAACCAAAAGTCAACATAAATGAGGATATTTCCATAGAGGCGCAGCTATATTTCCAACCGCATAACAAAACTTCAATTAACGAATTTCATATCATGTTCAAGAATATTCCGTGTAAACATACGTATATTGATGCTGGTTTGTTTGAACGGGAGATAAAAAACCATTCCCATAGAATTACTGAAGGGTATCCCCTGGTAGGCACCGCTTTCTGGCGGGATGATGAATATGCGCTAAGCTTAGGGGGAGAGTGGAAGTCTCTCTATGGAAGTTTGTTGGTGGGTGATGGCCTGGCCCTTGGTGAGAAGCAGGTGGCTGAGGACAGTTCTTATAAAATTATCCACGATAACAAAAGGGATGAGGATTTTAATGGATTAAGCGAGTTTAACGCTAATTTTGGCTATCGAAACGATTATGGAAAGCTGGGCAAGGTTGATGTGCTGTTGTTTTATGTCTATAAGGAGCTTAGCGATAGTGACATTGAATTTTTGATGGATATTCCCGGCTATGAGGGTGACCTGGATGATAAAAGCGGTTTCCGCCGTGGATTTGGGGCGGATTATTCTATTGGCGGCTTAAGGTTATACGGTCAATATATTGAAGCTGAGGACGGAGAACTCAAACGGAGTGGCTGGTATATCCAACCCTCGTATAAGGTGAAGCTGGCACAAAGAGAGTATTTTAACGCATTCGAGGTGGTATTTCGCTATGGTGAATTGGATATGGATGTGACTCCTGACCCGGCTGACTCACGCACCTGGGATCGGGATAAAATTGCTATCGCTCTTATCAGCGATATTTGCAAAAACGTTAAGCTGAAAACTGAATACTACGTGAACGATGAAGATACCGGGGCTGAAGATGTGGATAACGATGAATTTTTAACCCAATTGGAAGTTAAGTTTTAAGATAAACAGAACATGAAATACGATATTGCGGTGATCGGTGGGGGTCCGGCTGGCATGATAGCCGCCGGAAGGGCTGCTCAGTGTGGCGCCCGGGTGGTATTAATAGAGAGAAACTGTAACCTGGGCCAGAAGCTGTTACTGACCGGTAAGGGTCGGTGTAACATTACTAATGCCGAATACGATCTCCGCAGATTTGTTGAACAATTTGGAGATAAGGGTAAGTTTTTGTATTCGGCATTGCATGCCTTTGGAGTGCAGGATACGATACAATTTTTTAAGCAGCGGGGGGTGCCCACCAAGGTTGAGCGGGGGAACCGTGTGTTTCCGGTGAGTGATAAGGCGGCAGATGTGCAGCGGGTTCTGGTGGATTATTTACATGAAACAGGGGTAAGCACAATAAAGAATGCGACGGTAAAGAGCCTGGTAAAGAGTGGGTCGCGGATTGATAAGCTGAGACTAGCTGAAGCTGAACTTAAGGCTTCCAGGTATATTGTGTGTACCGGGGGACTTTCCTATCCGTCCACCGGCTCGCGGGGTGATGGAATGAGGTGGGCCAACCATTTAGGTCACACGCTTATACCTCCTCAACCGGCATTAGTTCCGCTCATAGTTGAGGAACCCTGGATAAAAGATTTGCAGGGGCTTAGTTTGAAAAATGTACGAATCAGCGTATACCAGGACAATCAGAAAAAGGATGAACGCTTTGGGGAAGCATTATTTACCCATGAAGGCATGAGTGGACCGATAATTCTTGATATGAGTCAGAGCATAGGGAATTTGCTGAATGGGCCTGTGTCATTGTATATCGATCTGAAACCAGCATTAGATCATAGTGTACTGGACACAAGATTGCAGCGAGACTTACTCGAAGACGGCAGCAAGATGTTTAAAAACAGTCTGTATAAATTATTGCCAAAAAAACTGATTCCCGTTATTATACGTTTATCAGGAATAGACCCCGCCAAAAAGGCTGGTGATATTACGAGGGAAGAGAGGAAGCGGCTGCTGCATTTATTAAAAAGATTTAAACTTCAGGTACGCGGGCTTGCCGGGTTTGAAAATGCCATAATAACTGCCGGGGGAATTTCATTAAAAGAGATCAATCCACAGACTTTGTGTTCAAGGCTTATTGAAAATCTATATTTTGCCGGTGAGGTAATTGATCTTGACGGTCCAACCGGTGGCTATAACCTGCAAATTTGTTGGTCTACCGGCTATTTGGCAGGTGAAAATGCCGCACATGCCTAAGACTACATCCTTTTTAACTCCCCCCCCAATAGATAAAATTTCAATATAATACAGCGTTGTCCGCTCCAAGTTTTTGCACACAGTAAAAGTCAATAATTGCGGTAAGTTTCTAACACAAGATTCCTTGTTTTTCCTCTCCCCAGAGGGGAAAGAGAACTAAAAGACATTTTGCGGGTTGCGCAAAAACTTGGAGCGGACACTACTGAAAAAGCGGACATTTTTAAATGTGGTTGACAGCTTGGTTTTTTACTTGCACAGCGCTGGACAATATGTTATTTTGGAGGGCATTGTAAAATGTTTTGTCAGCCTTTAGTTGCTGACGAAAAAATACTCACACCCCCCATAAAGTCCATTGGGTGCCGCTGTATTATATTCAAGCGGTTTTGGAAGGGGTGGAGGACTAACCCAAAAGGACAGAGGAGAAGCACGTGGTTAAGATTGCTATGAAGGAGTTGTTGGAATCGGGGGTTCATTTTGGTCATCAAACCAAAAGATGGAATCCCAAAATGAAGCGCTATATTTTCGGCGAGCGCAATGGTATTTACATTATTGATTTGCAGAAAACGGTAGGTCATTTCAGGCAGGCATGCCGGTTTGTGTCTGATCTTATGGCTGACGGCAAAAGTCTACTGTTTGTGTGTACTAAAAAACAGGGGCAGGATTCCATAGAACGGGAGGCTCAACGTTGTCAAATGTTCTATGTGAACCGGCGCTGGCTGGGGGGTACGCTTACCAATTTCCAGACTATTCGCAAGAGCGTGGAGCACTTGAAGAAGTTGGATGAGATGAAGGCCGATGGAGTATATAATGCACTACCAAAAAAGGAAGTGTTGAAGCTGGAAAAGGAAAGAACGAAAGCGGAAAGGCTTCTGGGTGGAATTAAGAATATGGGGGAACTTCCTGGAGCTATTTTTGTAGTAGACCCCCGCAAGGAAAAGATTGCGGTAAATGAGGCACGCAAGATAGGCATTCCTATCGTAGCTGTGGTGGATACCAACTGCGATCCGGATCTGATTGACTATGTGATTCCTGGAAATGACGATGCTATTCGAGCTATTAGTCTGATCGCTTCAAAAATTAGTGATGCTGTGTCTGAGGGCAATGAAAAGCTAAAACTATTGCAGGAGGAGGCGGCTAAGGCAAAGCTTGCTGAAAAGAAAATCGCTGAGAAGAAGGCTGCTGCTGCTAATAAAGCTAATGCTTCTCCTAAAAAGGCGAATAAAGAAGTCAAGGATAGTGCAGTAAAACAGGAAGCGGAGAAAGAGAAAAGAAAGAAAGTAGCCCGCAAGGAAAAGAAAAAGGCTACCGCATAAATAAGGGGTTAACAACCAGAGGGGTTAACAATCCCCGAGGGGTCAATGGCCCCTATAATTAAGTTAATCAAAAACCAAGAAAACAGGTAAGCGCCTGTAAAAATAAGACAAGGAGAGCATATATGTCTATTACCGCCGAGATGGTAAAGGACTTAAGGCAAAGGACCGGTTGTGGAATAATGGAGTGCAAGCTGGCCTTAAAAGAGACCGCTGGTGATATCGAAACGGCTATTGAAACTCTGAGAAAAAGAGGTTTGAAAACCGCGGCCAAGAAAGCTTCTCGGGATACTTCTGATGGTCAGGTAGGGGCCTATATTCATCAGGGTGGAAAGGTCGGGGTGCTGATCGAGATTAATTGCGAAACCGATTTTGTGGCCCGCACCGAGGAATTTCAGCAGTTAGTCAGGGATGTTTGTATGCAGATTGCGGCCACAAGTCCCAAATATGTTCGCCGGGAGGATGTACCGCAAGAGGTGGTTGAAAAAGAAAAGGAGATCTGCCTGGCTCAGATGGCTGACTCGAAAAAGCCTGAAAACATTATGGATAAAATAATCGAGGGTAAGCTGGAGAAGGGGTTTTTTGCTCAAGTCTGTCTTTTGGATCAAACCTTTATTAAAGATGATAAACTTACGATAGGCAAGCTGTTGGTTGAAAAGATTACCAAATTTGGCGAAAATATAAACATTAACCGTTTCAGCCGTTTTCAGCTTGGCGAATAGAGTACCTTGAAAAATTAGAAATTTTCATCGAGAACAAGGGGACAGGTCACCAAGGAGCGGTGAGTCGAAAAAGCGCAGTGTACACACAAGTACATGAGCATTTTAAGGCGAACTGCGACACCGTCAATCGGTGAAAAGGACAATTTTTCAAGGTAACCCATAGTATCAGGCAGCCGATGATCCCGAATAATCCGGGCAGGCGCAGCCTGTTTCTTCGGGGCGTTGGCATTAGCCCGTCTCACATAGGGACTCTGGTAAAAATTAATCACGGTTTATGGGTAGATCAGGATGAAAGAGCTACAGTATAAAAGAGTATTACTTAAGTTAAGCGGCGAGGCCTTGGTGGGTAAGCAGGGATTCGGTATTGATGCCGAGGCGGTGTCTCAGATTGCCGGAGAGGTGGCCGAGGTTCACCGCTTAGGGGTTGAAATGGCGTTGGTCATTGGCGGCGGCAATATCTATCGCGGGGTGGAAAACAGCATCACCGGTATTGACCGTTCCTCGGCGGATTATATGGGAATGCTGGCCACTGTGATAAATGGGCTTGCTTTGCAGGATGCGCTGGAAAAAAAGGGGGCTGATACCAGGGTAATGACTGCCATAGAAATGCCCCGCTTGTGCGAGCTGTATATCAGGCGGCGGGCTACCCGCCATTTGGAGAAAGGGCGGGTGGTGATTTTTGTGGCCGGCACCGGAAATCCATACTTCACCACCGATACCGCTGCCGCTTTGCGGGCTATGGAGGTTGAAGCTGAGGTAATTCTCAAGGCTACCAAGGTGGATGGTATATATTCCGCCGATCCGCTAAAAGATAAGAACGCCAAAAAGTTTGATGAGCTTTCATATCTGGATGTATTGCAGAAGGGCATCCGGGTTATGGATGCCACTGCTGTTTCGCTTTGTATGGAAAACAAGCTGCCGGTTATAGTGTTTGATTTGTTCAAACATGGCAATATCAAGCGGGTATTGTTTGGGGAAAAATTAGGTTCTATCGTCAGGGATAAAGAAGAGTAGACATAAAGACGCAAAATGTTAGCAGAGAGGTGTAAGGGTTATGATAGAGCAAGTTTATACGCATGCGGAACATAAAATGCAGGATGCGCTGGACGCCTTGCGCCGAGAATACGCGGGGATCCGCACCGGGCGGGCTTCCTTATCTATGCTGGATGGAATAAGGGTGGATTATTATGGTTCGCAAGTCCCCATAAATCAAGCAGCTAATCTCTCGGCTCCTGATCCACGTCAAATCACTATTCAGCCATGGGATACTTCGCTTATCAAAGAGATTGAGAAGGCTATTTTAAAATCTGACTTAGGAATTAATCCCAGCAATGACGGTAAACTCATCCGTTTATCCATCCCTTCTCTAAATGAAGAACGCCGCTTGCAGTTGGTTAAAGTTGTGAAACGCATGGCGGAAGAGGGCCGTATTTCGGTGCGCAATTCCCGGCGGGAGGCCATTGAAGCTATAAAGAAATCAGAGAAGGACAAAGAGGTTCCTGAAGACGATTCACATAAGGCTCAAGACAAGGTGCAAAAGCTTACCGATGATTATATAAATCAGCTAAATATGATGCAGGAGCACAAAGAACAAGAGGTTATGGAGATTTAACCGGCGCGCTTATGATAATAAAAAAAACAACTTATAATTTGTTGGCTTTAGCTATATTCTCCATAGCTGCTTGTTTGACACCTGTAGCACTAGTATCGGCTAAGGATACCCCCCCCAGCGCTTCAATTTGCTTAAAAGGCGGAGGGCTGGAGCCTGAATATTCACCGATAATGATAGGGGGGGGTGAGGAAACAGGGGTTGGCTACGGTGAAGCGGATATCAGCTGGATTATTCACCCCACCTTCGAGCTGGCGGCTGAGGTCGGTTATGCCAATTACATGATCCCGGTCGATGTGGCTGCTCGCTATCGGTTTAATTATTATGATGATCAAGTGCTGGTGCCTTTTATAGGCGGCGGCTTTGACTTTTATTACTTGCGGGATGAGATGGCCTTTGCTGAGGTGGACAGAGATGAGGATAAGTGGAAATACGGTTACCATGGAGTAGGCGGTATTCAGATTCTGCTGGATTATTTCGGTTCCAAACAAGCCCGGGACATGAAGAGTAAGTGGAAAATCGAAAATACATACCTCAATGTGGAAGCTAAATATTCGGTGGTAGATAATTTTGGCGCTGATGATCTGGATTTAGGCGGTGTGATATATACTGCCGGGCTGCGCTTCGAATTCTAGGAGTCTGTCGGACTTTGGGGTTCGTTAGCTTAGGCAAGTGAGTAAAGGATTTAAAAAATTTTGGTATTTGAATTCCCTCCCCATATTCCCCTGGCGCACCTTCCTACTCCGATTGAGTTGCTGGATCGTTTATCCAGGAAATTATCCGGGCCAAAGCTACTGGTTAAGCGCGATGATTTAAGCGGTACTCCCTTAACCGGCAATAAGATTCGGAAATTGGAGTTTTTCGCCAAGGCTGCCCTTGATACCGGTTGTGATACCCTGATCACCTGTGGCGCTATTCAGTCTAACCATGCCCGAGCTACAGCGGTTGTGGCGGCCAAGCTGGGCTTAAACTCGTATTTGGTGCTGAGAGGAGAGGCAGGCCCTCCAGCTGAGTCTAATTTATTACTGGATCAGCTGGTAGGCGCTGAAGTAGAGTTTGTCACTCACGCACAGTATTTTAAGGCGCTTGATATTATGCACCACAGGGCACAGGGGTTAGCCCAAAAGGGGCGTAAGGCGTATGTAATTCCTGAGGGAGGCTCCAATGCCTTGGGCTGTATGGGGTATATCAAAGCGGTTCGGGAGCTGAAGGCGCAACTCGAGGCTATGGGGCGAAAAATAGACTATATTGTATCCCCGGTTGGCTCGGGCGGGACACTGGCGGGGCTGATCTTAGGGGTTAAGCTGTTCGGCTTGGAGAGCCGGGTCATTGGAATCAATGTAAGCAGTACCGCCGAACACCATACTAAGCGAGTCCGGCGCATTTTGGATGACACCATCCAACAGTTTAAGCTGGATATAGAAATTGATCAAAGCGACATTGAAATTATTGGTGGCTATGTAGGCTTGGGCTATGCCAAAAGCCGACTTGAGGAAATAGAATTCATTAAAATGGTAGCGCAAACCGAGGGTTTGATTTTAGATCCGGTCTATACCGGCAAAACCATGTATGGCCTGGCCGATCAGATTAAGCAGGGAAGATTCGGGCGTGAGCACAGCATATTGTTTGTGCATACCGGCGGCATTTTTGGGTTGTTCACTAGGAGTCTGTCGGACTTTGGAGTTCGTAGCGAGGCAAGTGAGAAATATAGCCCATTTTTTCGATCATTTGAGGAGAATAGCATGTCTATTTAACGAAAATGAACGGGAAAATGGATATGTTTATCACTTGTCGCAGTAGAATCGTCCAAAGTCCGACAGGCTCCTAGAGACTTAGCTGAATTCTGGCATTAAGGGGACATATCCCCTAGGGACCTGTCCCTAGCATATAGCCCGATCTATTCATAAGTTTATATATGATTTGCCAGACCAGGCATAGCCTGGACTTATTATCAAAAAGAGTCTAAAGCCAACGTCCATGATAACTTTGCTTGCCTGAAAATTATTGTGTGGAAGCTGACAAAGTTAATATTATTAGGCAGATGTGGTTTTGCTGTTAATAATGCCCGAATTATTCGG
>JAJRUU010000265.1 GCA_024277605.1 bacterium | reverse complement strand
GACGGGGTGCAGGAAAAGCTGGTATTTTCGTACTCCGGGCCGGAGTTGATTCATCTGGATGTGTCTTTTCGTATTTACCAGATTGATCCCAAGACCAAGGCGGAAAAGGAAATTTTCAACAAGGGATGGAATACCTGGCAGATATATACCGATCCCCATGGGGAGGATTATAGTGAGGAGAAAGTAAGATACTACATCACCGATTTCTTTAAGGGATTCTGTTTTGATTCTTCTAAAAACAAAATGTGTCAAAGCAAATGCCTGGGATCGCTTTGGTGTACAGAAAACGAGGTTAGACTTTCAATCGCTAAGGCACTAATGGGAACAGAAGGGTATTATCAATGGCGTGAATTAACTTTAAAAGCCTGGCATCAGGAAGTGATAAATAGAAAGAAAGAAGATTCTGATTTCAAAAAAAATACTGGAGAGAATTTGATAAGTGGCTAATCTCCTCCATTCCAGTTGATAAAGAAAGAATTGAGCAGCTTTTTAAGGAGATGTTCATAGAAAATGTCATTACTTGCTTTGGCTATGAACCCTATCCAGAAGATATACAGATGTATCTATGGTCTCCCAGCTTGGGCAAGTTCTTGAGGATAGGCGGATGTCATTAGATGAAAGGAGTGACATAGATGGTCAACATCAAAACCGGTGAATTTGGCGCCGACATGGAAGGGGTTTGTGAAGAATTATATGATTTGTTTTCAGATATTGAGAATGCCTGGACCGATCATGGGTGGAAGGCACCAGTGATAACATCGGGTAGAAGATATCCTCAGTCTGAAGAGCTTAATAAGCCTAAGCCATCCTTTCATTTCTTTGGTGAGGCCATTGATATAAGATCCCATGACCTGTCGGATGATAATCAGGATGAGCTGGCGCATGATTTACAATTTCGTGTGGGGCCATTTTTCCAGGTGGTAAGCGAGCATTTTAATGATCCAACCAATAATCATATCCATGTAGAGATGGATACTTCGGTAATTTTTCCCGCTGCCAAAATATGGTACGAGGGGAAAGAAGCCAGAAAAAGGAGTAATAAATGAATTTATCAAACATAATAACCCAACTAAAAACAATTGTTGAATCAATAGATGGTATAGGTAAGGTACATGATTATGACCGTTGGACGGTGGATTGGAATACATTGCGACAGTTGTTTGCCGATGACAATAACCGGCTTAATGGTTGGGTGATTACCTGCCCGCAATCTGATGAAAATATTCACGCAAATGTGGTGAATATCCGTAAACACCGGATAAAAATTGAAGGAATATATGGGCAGAAGGACAGCGCCGAAAGTGAAAAAGTGTTCCGTGATTTGTTAGAAAAGATATGCGATAAACTGCGTGAGAACAATAGCCTGAATGGAAGTTGCCTCAGGGCTGATCCTCCCAGGGTGGCCAAAGTCATGCGCCGTCGCTTTGCCGGTATCCTGGCCCATGTGGGCGAAATACACTTATCGGTGGATGAATATATTCGCTATAGCCCAGCTTAATATAGATAACCTTAGCATTTTTATAAAGCAGTAGCATAAGATTAGGAGGTTTTATGGCGGTAGTCCGTATTTTCGGCAAAGAGTATCCATATGTATTAAAGGAAGAGCGTAAGCTGCCTGCAGCTGAGCAGACGCTGTGGTGGTATGGGGTGGCTGATTTAGCGACGCAGTATGCTGTGGCTGAGGTAATTGAGTTTGAGGGTGATCCCAATCAGGGTGAGAGCCTGCGCACCATCTACCGCCCCGATAGACGGGCTGAGGCGGAGCTTATCCGCAGTTGCCTGCGCCGGGTGGAACGCTTAAAAAATGAGGCTGGTGAGGATATGACCTGGCCCAGCGAGCGGGATATGCAGGATGAGTTTCTGGCGGTGTTACCCCCGGCCTGGCGTTCTGAGCTGGCGGCAGGTTTTCGCGCCGCTTCCCAACTGTCGGAGGATGAAGCAAAAAACTGCGCCTAGGTGTGTACCTGGCCCTTCAGGGTGAAGGGTTTGATTGTGGGGTATGCACCGCTAAGCTGAAAATATACCGGGGTTGTTACAAAAGACCACAGGCACAATTCGAATTTGAAGGACAAAAGTTATCCCGTTGTCCGGTCAGGGTGTTGAGCAGAGCCACGGGGGAGCTGATCTCTCTCTACCAGCACCATCGTAAGGGATTTTTACTGCGCGAAGGGGGCTTACTAAACCAGCCTTATAAGTATTTACAGGCGATGCAGCTGATAGAGGCTGAGATTAATAACCACGTAAAGAGTAAGCCAGCTTAATCGGTTTCTTGGGAGGGTACCTCATTCTCTGGAATATAAAATAGCTTCCCGAAAATAGCCCAATGCCTCTTTTACTTTATCTAAGTGTTCAAAGCTGTAGGAGATGCGGAATTGCCGTTTGCCAAGCTCCACTAAATCGCCTTTAGCATGCACACAAAAAGTGCCCGGAATGTAGGAGACCATGGGTCCTTTGTCGCCCCCGGCAGGAGAATCTATTTGTTTGTTACTGGTGGAGCGGTTTAAAAAGCGGTGAAAGGGCGAGCCTTCATGGGTATGTAACCCTTCAGGGAGCGTCAGGTAGTAGTAAAATGCTGCCTGGCCCCCGCAATAGGTCACTCCCAGCGGGCGTAATTCAGCGTCGATATATTGGCTTATGGCTTTGGCTTTGGTACGGTAGCCTTGATTTACTTTTTGCAGTTGCTCTTGTATATAGTGATCCAGAAAGTAACTGGCGACCTCCTGGGTAATCAGGGGAGCGCTGAATCCTACATCGCTGGTCTTCTGCACCAGGGCGTTCATGAAGTCACCGGGGGGGCCTATGAGATAACCGATGCGCAGGGCCGGGGCTACAACTTTTGATAAGGTGCCCACTTCATAGACGATGTCCAACTCATCGTAGAGCAGGGCCGATTCAGGAGCGGGAACCGCCGGATCATGGATCAGCGATTCGTAGGCCTTATCGAATATGATGGGTATCCGCCGGTTCTGCTTGCGGCATATGTCGCTGATTATGTGCACAATTTCTCTGCGGCGCTCATTTGTAAGGATAGCGCCGGTGGGGTTGTTTATGGTTACGATATAAACAAAGCTGATCTCTTTCTGGCGCTCACCTAAGGCGGCTATCTTCTGCTTCAGCAATTCAGGTTGTATTCCGTTACAGTCTTGCGGTACGGATAACAGTTCAAAGCCCAGGCGTTCTAAAAGATGGGTATAGATAAAATATTTGGGATCGTCGGTGATTACGATGCCTTTGTTCAGGGTGTGGGCTATCCCCTCAAGCAGGCTGGTGGCTCCGCTGGGGCCGATGATCATCTCTTTGCTGTCGAGTACATCTTCGGTCAGGCCGCCTATATTATGGGTCAGATGAAAATCGTGCAGTGACTGTATCAGGTTGGGCGAACCCTTGGGGCCGCCATAGTTTAAGGCAATTTTGTATTTTTGGGGATTAGCCAGCACCCGCTCAAGCGCCTGACGGATCAACTCCCGGGGGATGGTTTCCTCGTTTACGTAGCCAACTCCAAGGTTTATATCCACCCCATTCCTGAAGCTGGAGGCGAACCCGGCCATCATGCGGTTTATGGGGGCTGGAATGCTGGAGGCTACTCCGTAGGCAGATAAAGTGGGATCAGACAGGCGCATATGGCTTTCCTTAAGTTTTTTTATTGTTAAAAAATAATAACAGCATAAACAGTATAGCGATTAACGAGGCTATATGCAACAGTTGCTTAGTCAAATCAATATCTTTATTCCTCTAAACCTGATCTATTCATAAACTCAGACTAGATTCGCCAGACCTCTTGTGAGATAAGGTGCATGAGCCAACGTCCAATAAAGCTTTGTTTGCCCAAGGCGGCGGGAACAGGAAGCTGATAAATTTATACTTTTCAACTAAATG
>JAJRUU010000264.1 GCA_024277605.1 bacterium | reverse complement strand
TGAACCTCAAAGCAAATTTGACTATCAGAAAATCATTCGGTTTCAGAACAACTGATTGCCTGAAAATTGCCTTGTATCATACTCTTGGCAAGTTGCCGGAACCAATACTTGCCCACAGATTCTTGTGAAGAGCCCTTTTTACTCTTACAAACAGTCTCTGCTTTTCGTTTATAATCTAGGAGTCTGTCATGCCGGACTTGATCCGGCATCCAAAGCTTGTGGATTCCCGCCTTCGCAGGAATGACAATCATACGTTACATGGATAACATGACACTAGCCGCAGACAGACGGCTAAACTGCATGATTGCCCGTTCATAATTAGTCCGCCCAAGCGTCAGTAACCCCACCCATAGGAATTGGTAATTCCCCCCACCTGTCTTGACAAATCTTGTATAAATTCATGAATATATAGACTTATTTGCTTCTACTATTGACAATCAGGTGATTAGTTAATAGAATAAGGTCGGGATTTTTTATAGAGCACTTTGAAAAACACATTATAGGTGGAAGCCGGAGGGTGGGTGTTTATCAGTTTCGAGGGGGGGGAGGGTGCGGGTAAGACTACCCAGGCAAAAAAGCTGGTTTCTTATCTGAAAGATTCAGGCTATCGGGTTACTCATACCAGGGAGCCGGGGGGCACTGTTTTAGGCGAAAAGCTCAGACAGGTTTTACAAGATACCTCCTCAGAGGTCACCCCACAAGCAGAGCTTATGCTCTATGCGGCTGATCGCGCCCAGCATATCGAGCAGGTTATCATGTCGGCGCTTGAGGCTCAGGAAGTAGTGGTCTGCGATCGTTATTGCGATGCTACAGTGGCGTATCAGGGCTATGGCCGAGGGCTTGATCTGCATATGATCGAGCGGCTCAACGCCTGGGTTACTAAAGGTTTATTCCCTGATGTAACTTTTTTGTTGGATATAGCCCCTGAGGATGGGCTGGCGCGGATAATGCGTGACAGGCGGCCTCTCGACCGGCTTGAAAGAGAGCAGCTGGATTTTCATAAGCGGGTAAGAGGCGCTTATCTTAAGCTAGCCGGGAAACAGCCCAAGCGGTTTAGAATTATTGATGCAAATCAGGATGTGTTTACAGTAAGTGAACATATTATAAGAGAAATAACATCGTTACTGTACAGGGTATCTTGAAAAAATAGAATTTTCGTTCAAGATCAAGGCAGCCACATGTGGTCATGCGAAAAATTTAACCACAGGCATATATTTGATATTCCGAGGATTAACTTTTGAGCATAACACAGAGATTGGGCGAAAAGGAAATTGGGGACTGGTCCCCTTTTTCAAGGTACTCTATAGCTAAGAAGGTAAAACATGCCGCAATTATTGGTGATAAAATGTGAACGGGGAATTGGGCTCCAGCAATGTGTTGTTTCCGAAACTGACTTAAAGCTGAGGGATATGTGTATTATCCATACCAAAAAAGGGCAGTTTTTCGGGCATATCATCAAAGGCCCAATTCCTGTTGAGGATACTTCAGCGGTTAAAGCCAGCTGTAGATTATTGCGGAAGGCTACCCCGGAGGATATTAAGCAGCACCAGGAGAATAAGGAGTTGGAAGAGCAGGCGCTTCAAGTATGTGCCAAAAAAATCCAGCAACGCAAACTTTCTATGAAGTTGATTGATGTAAAGTTTATGTTCGATCGCAGCAAAGCCACCTTCTATTTTACTGCCGAAGGAAGGGTTGACTTCAGGGAACTGGTGAAGGATTTGGCCTATGAGTTTAGAATGCGGATTGAGATGAAGCAGGTGGGGGTGCGGGATGAGGCCAAGCTCCTGGGTGGACATGGGTGCTGCGGTTTAGCTCTATGTTGCAATAAATTTTTAGAGAATTTTGAACCGGTTTCCATTCGTATGGCCAAGGTTCAAAACCTGACTCTGGATCCGAATAAAATTTCCGGGGTGTGCGGTCGGCTGATGTGTTGTCTGGCATATGAATATCCAACTTATGAAGAACAGCGTAAAAAATTCCCCAAAGTTGGCCAGAAAGTAGTGCTTAATGGGGAAACGGGTAAGATAAAGTATCTGGACGTTTTAGAAGAAATCGCCCGGGTGGAATTTCCTGATGGTCGGGTAATTGATGTAGAGGCTCAGGAACTTAATAAACCGGGAGCTAGAGGCTAGATGAGAATAGTTATGGTTAAAAAAATCATGGCGGATGGACAGGAGTGTAAAAAGTGCCGCGAGGTGGCTCAAAGACTAAAAGAAAACGATGAGATGCGATACATTGATGAGGTTATTTGGGCGGATGTAAACGATTCTGAATCAGCGGGGTATAAGGTAGCCAAATAGTACGGGATTGATATAGCGCCGTTTTTTCTGGTGCATGATAATGGAAAAACCACGCTTTATAAAACATATCTGGCGCTGAAACGGGAAGTGTTTAACAAAGAACCTGATGCGCTCGATATTGAAATTGAGGAAAAGCGGAAGCCCAAAGTTGATCCTGATGAAGATTTATATTTGATATAGTTATCTTTGAGTTGTGGTATAATTCAAAGTTCAGTTAGCGCTTTTACATATGAATCGAATAAAATTAACATAAGGGTACCTTAAAAAATTAGAAATTTTCTACGAGAACAAGGGGACTGGTCCCCTTTTTCAAGGCATCCTTAAAAGCAGGGGGATTATTTTTGTCTTATGTACTGGGATTAAAGTGCCGTGAGTGTGGGAAGGAGTACGAAAAAGCGCCGATCTATGTGTGCGAATTCTGCTTTGGACCATTGGAAGTGGTCTACGATTATCAGGCTATTGCTAAGGCGCTGACTCGACAGGTGATTAGCTCCAGAGAGTCCAATATGTGGCGCTATCGGGAATTGCTGCCTATAGACGGTGATCCCACGGTTGGTCTTAATTCCGGCTATACTCCCCTGATCAGGGCTCATAGATTGGCTGATGAACTGGGGGTTAGTCAGTTATATATAAAGGATGATTCAGTATGTCATCCCACGTTCTCCTTCAAGGATCGGGTGGTGGCGGTAGCGCTGTCTAAGGCCAGGGAGTTTGGCTTCGACACGGTGGCCTGCGCCTCTACCGGTAATCTCGGTAATGCAGTTTCGGCGCATGCGGCCCAGGCGCAGTTTAACGGCTACATCTTCATTCCGGCTGACCTGGAACTGGGGAAAGTGGTCGGTTCGCTCATCTATGCACCGCACTTGGTGGCGGTTGAAGGTAATTACGATGAGGTAAACCGTCTGTGCTCTGAAATAGCGCAAAGTTATGATTGGGCCTTTGTGAATATAAATCTGCGGCCCTTCTATGCTGAGGGTTCTAAAACCTATGGCTTTGAAATTGCGGAACAGTTGGGCTGGGCCTATCCGGATCATATCGTGGCGCCGGCGGCCAGCGGCTCGCTGATTACCAAGATTTGGAAGAGCTTCAATGAGCTTCATGAATTGGGCTTGACGGATACCCCGCCGAATACTTCGGTATACGCCGCACAAGGCAAGGGCTGTGCCCCGATAGTTACCGCCATCAAACAGGGTGAGGATGCTATCCGTCCGGTAAGACCGGTGACTATTGCCAAATCATTAGCTATCGGCAATCCGGCTGACGGCTATTACAGCTTGCAGGTGGTTAAAGAAAGTGGTGGCTATGGTGAAGAAGCTACCAATGAGGAAATTATTGACGGCATAAAGCTGCTGGCCCAGACGGAGGGTATTTTCACGGAAACTGCCGGTGGAGTGACGGTAGCGGTGACCAAAAAACTGATAGAACAAGGCCGCATTCCCACGGATGAATCCATCGTCATCTGCATAACCGGTAACGGACTGAAAACTATGGATGCGGTAGCGGCTAATATCGGAAAACCTACCGAAATCGAACCAAATCTGGCCTCATTTGAGAAACATGTAATGGGGGGGGATAAATGGGGATGAATCCCCTTTTTGCAAATTGCATTTATGTAAACTTGAGATTTTTGATAGGCGTTTTAGGTTGAGAGATATTAATAAAAAAGGGGACCATGTCCCCCCCCCCAAGGAGGTGATATAGTTGCCCGTTAAAGTTAAAATCCCTACTCCCTTGCAGAAACTGGTAAATCGGCAGTCTGAAGTAAACGCTGAGGGAGAGAATGTTACCAGCTTGATTGACAATATGGAAGAACAATATCCCGGCATTAAGGACAGGATTTGTGATGAGCAGGGTAAGGTAAGGCGGTTTGTAAATATTTATCTAAACGGAGAAGATATTCGCTTCTTAAACGCTGAATCGACTGCTATTAAATCCGGCGATGAAATCTCCATTATTCCGGCTATTGCCGGTGGTGGTTGTTAAGGCAGGCATTTATTATAATATTAGGAGCGGTTAATGAAAAAGGAAATAGTGGTTGTTGGGTTGGCTGGCCTGGTGCTGGGCTTTGTGATGGGGTTAGTGACGCCTAAATTGTTTAACGATCAAACTGTTGAGCGCCCTTATGCGCCGCAGACGCCTGCGGCAGATGTTCCGGCCCAACCTACAATGGCTCAGTTTGATCATGTTATAAAGGAATACCAATCTCTGTTGGAGAGCGATCCCAAAAACATAGACGCCTGGTTCCAATTAGGAAATATATACTATGGACTTGAGCAAAACAAACAAGCGGTTGAAAACTATAATAAAGTATTAGAAATAGAGCCTCAGCATATTGCCGTCCTCACTCAATTAGGCAATTTGTATTTTGATACCGGACAGTATCAACAAGCGGTAGAGTTTTACCAGCGAGTGCTGGCGATAGACCCAACTCTTTCTGATGTCAGGGTGGATATGGCGGTGATGTATCGCCGACTGAAACAACCCGATGAGGCTATTGCCGAGCTCAAAAAAGTTATTGAAAAAGACCCCAAACATGCAACTGCCCGCATGAATCTGGGTATTATCCTGCGAGATGACAAACATGACAATCAGGGGGCAATTACCGCCTGGCAGGGATTTTTGGATAATTTTCCTGAGCACCCCATGAGCGCTCGGGTTAAGGACTGGGTACAAAAAGCTAAGGAGTCATCATAAAAACCATGCTACGTTATCTAACCGCCGGTGAATCTCATGGTCCTGGCTTGACTGCTATCCTGGAGGGTATCCCGGCCGGCCTGGAGCTTACTCAGGATCATATCGACTTGGAGTTGGCCCGCCGCCAGCTTGGTTACGGCCGTGGTGGGCGCATGAAAATAGAGCAGGACAGGGTAAAGATCACCTCCGGGGTGCGGAGTGGATACACCATAGGCAGCCCTATTACACTCAACATAGCCAACAAAGACTGGAAAAACTGGCAACATGTTATGGCTATAGAAGCGGGTGCGGGTATTACTGAAACGATTACCCAACCCCGTCCGGGACATGCTGATCTGGCGGGAGGGATCAAGTATGCCCAGCGTGACCTGCGAAACATACTGGAACGCTCCAGCGCCCGTGAAACTGCGGCCAGAGTGGCGGTAGGTGCGGTGTGTAAACAGCTGCTGCATCGCTTCTTCGTAAATGTCATCAGTCATGTGCTGGAAATTGGAGGGGTTTGCGCGAAACACCCCGAGTTGACCCCGCAAGAGATTATGGAAGCGGCTGAGGCGTCGCCGGTGAGGTGTACCGATAAAGCGGCCGCCGCCCGGATGATGGAAACTATAGACCAGGCGAAGGCCGAAGGAGATAGTGTCGGTGGGGTATTTGAGGTAATTGCTACCAACCTGCCGGTGGGCTTGGGGAGCCATGTGCATTGGGAGCGGAAGCTGGACGCCCAATTGGCTAAGGCGCTGATGAGCATCCAGGCCATAAAAGGGGTGGAGGTGGGCTTGGGTTTTGAAACCAGCCGCCGCTTTGGTTCCCAGGTTCACGATGAGCTTTTTTATAATGCCGAGCAGCATAGATTCTATCGTAAAACCAATAATGCCGGTGGAATTGAGGGTGGCATGAGCAGCGGGGAAAATATCGTGATGCGGGCAGCCATGAAACCCATTCCTACTTTAAAGAAGCCATTGTCTTCAGTGGATATAATAAGTAAAAAACCGTTTCCGGCAGCCAAAGAGCGCGCTGATGTGTGTGCGGTGCCTGCGGCCGGGGTGATTGGTGAGGCGGTAGTGGCCTTCGAGCTCGCCCAGTCGATGTTGGAAAAATTCGGCGGTGATTCCTTAGAAGAAATCGAGCGGAATTATGCGGGCTATATGGAGCAAGTGGAAAAATTCTAGGGGGACAAAGTCCCCTTTGATTAAAACAGTTTATAACGTAGGTTGGGTTTCACTTCGTTAAACCCAACAAAACTACCGATAGTGTTGGGTTACGTCCCTCAACCCAACCTACATTAGTTATTACTAGATGAATAACTTATGGGCACCTTGAAAAATTGCCCTTAAAGGGAACGAAAAAAAGATGGTTAAACAATATAAGCGGGCAGAACGGGTGGGAGAGCTTATTCACCAGGAGATTTACCGGATACTCCTGCGTCAGATTAGCGATCCCCGATTGAAACAACTAACCATAACCAAGGTAAAGTTAAGTGATGATTTGCGTTGTGCCAGGGTGTATGTAACTATGATGGGGGATGAAGAACAAATTTCCCAAACCTTGCTGGGCTTAGACAAGGCGAAGCGTTTTATCAGGAGAGAGTTGGGACATAGCCTGAAACTACGCTGCGTTCCTGAGCTAATCTTCAAAGACGATGAAGCGATTGCTCACGGTTTCCATATAGATCATGTATTACAGGAATTGAAAAAAAAGGGGGAGTTATAATAAACGAAACCCAGGAGCATATTTTAAAAGCAGCAGTTTCGGCCGTAAGGCCCTTAATTACTTCTCACATAAATCCGGATGGGGATGCCATCGGTTCACAACTTGCGCTCTATGGTGCGCTTACCCAGTTGGGTAAGCAGGTGAGCATAATAAACACCAGTTTGCTGCCGGATGTGTATCGCTTTTTACCCTATGCGGAAGTAATTCAGCAATCAGACAGCATAAGTGGCGACTTCGATGTGGTGTTCGTCTTAGATTGTGCCGATTTGAGTCGGGCGGGTGAGTGGGCAATTTCAGATCAGGCACTGGTAATAAATGTCGACCATCATTATCATGGTGACCCATTTGGAAACTTAAACTGGGGCCGTGGGGATGCCTGTTCTACCGCCGAGCTGGTTTATGAATTGATCAGGGAGTGGGATATAGAGCTGGATGCTGACATAGCTACTAATATATATACGGGAATCCTTACTGATACCGGCAGCTTTCATTTTGATAATACTACATCACAAAGCCTTAAATTAGCCGGTCAATTGGTGGATTTGGGAGCTGATCCCAGTTACGTGGCTGAGCAGCTGTATGAGAATATTCCGCCTTCGACGCTGAAACTATTGGCAGATAGCTTAGAGGCAATGGAAGTCTGCTGCGAGGGACAGATAGCCAGCGTTGTCATTACTCAGGACATGTTTAAACAATGTGGGGCAAAAGCGTGGGAGACAGATAATTTTATCAATTATCCTAAATCATTAATAGGGGTGCGGGTAGCCATCATTTTTCATCAAATAAGTGACGATTACTATAAGGTATCCATGCGTTCCAAGGGTGATGTGAATGTGGCTCAACTTGCCCAGGAATTCAACGGGGGAGGGCATTATCATGCCGCAGGCTGCCGCATTAAGGGGAGCTTAAGCGAAG
>JAJRUU010000263.1 GCA_024277605.1 bacterium | reverse complement strand
TTTTTATTGTAATAGTATTTTTGGGTGGTTTAGCTGGAAGGCTGGTCAGTAAATCCATAAAATCTGTCGGAATGTCCCCTGTTGACCGTTTTTGGGGGGGGATGTTGGGCCTGGTTAAGGGAGGCATCGTTGTCACGCTGGTGTTGCTGCTACTGGTGTTGTTTGTGGATCAAGGTTCAGTGACGATTTCCCACACTCGGGTAGCCCGCTTTTTTAATCCCATAGTCTCTCAGATTTCACATTTACTTCCATCGACGTTTAATCTGCGGGTTCAAAAACGGTTGGAAAAAACCGCTAAAAGGGTGGCACCTCCGAAAAAGGCAGCCTTAGAAGATGATAAGAGGAAACTTAAAAAGATTATTGAGGATAACTTATGATAAATGTCAATAAGCCCCTAAGTAATGAAGCATATCCCCCCTGTAAATCATACAAAACAAAATCAGGCCATTCACGTTGCATCTCATGGAAATACAATTTATTATATGGGCTGATTTTATTGGGGCTGGCGGGTTTTCCGGCGGCCAAGTTTGTCTTTGCCCAGGGGACGCTGATTACCGGAGGATTAAGCCGCATAAGGGTTGCTGATACCCTGGTGAGCGTTGAGGGGGGATTTATAACCGAAGTAGTAGGGAACAAGCTATATATCCGGGCCTTAAGCCTTTCTCCGCGTATAATTTTAGAGAGTGATCCTATCGATTCGAAAGTGTCTGCTGCTGATGGAGCATCGTCGGAATCCAGCGCTTTGTCATTAGCCGGAGATGAGATTCAATCCATATCTTCCGATAAGGCATTTGACATCAACATTTATAATATTAATCCGCAGCGAATAGTATTAGAAGGCGAGAGCAAATTACAACGGGATGATGACAAAGTGTCTATAAAAACGACTCTTGCTCCCTGCGAAAAAAAGGTACTCCAATTACAGACTATCTTTCCTGATAAAGATTCTTTCAGCTTTGCGGTTATGGGGGATAGCCTGGGAAGAAATAATACTTTTAAGAATATTCTGAAAAAGCTGAATAAATCTGAGCCGTTATTTGCGGCAAACCTTGGGGATTTGGTAAATGATGGCAAGCGGAAGGAGTATCGTCGAGTGAGAAGGCAGATAGGTTTATTCAAATACCCCTTGTTCTTCGCCTTGGGAAATCATGACGTTTTATGGTGGGGCAGGATGGTATATCAGGAGTACTTCGGCCCGACCTATTACTCCTTTGACTTTAGAGATGCCCATTTTATCTTTCTGGATAATGCATCAGGACGCATAGATGATCGCCAATTCCGCTGGTTGGAAGAGGATTTACAGCAAAACACCAAAACCCGAACTTTTGTGTTCATGCACCTTCCGCCTTTTGATCCCAGACCGGATAAGTATCATGCCATGAATCGTCGGTTAAATGCGCAATATTTTATGCATTTGGCTTCCAAGTACCGGGTGGACCGGGTATTTTGCAGCCACATTCATGAATATTTAAGGGAAGAAAGGGATGGGGTGGTATATATAATTACCGGCGGAGCGGGGGCTGAACTTAGGAACCCGGATGCTTATTATCATTACGTTCAGATTACTGTCGGCCCCGAGGGGATTACCGAAGAGATAATAAAACCTTAACGAGCTTTATGGATGGAGTTTTTTCTTATTCTAGGGTTTATGCTTGTCGTGGGCTATGCCGGCGGCAAGGGGGGGGGAAAGTTCAAAGCCCCTCAAGTGGTGGGCTATATCGTAGCCGGAGTACTGATCGGCGCTTCAGGCCTGAACTTGCTTACCCTGGAAATAAGCCAGGATCTCAAGGCGCTCTCCAATTTTGCCTTGGCGTTAATAGGTTTTTCTATAGGGGGGGAACTGGTTTTTTACAGGTTGAAGAACCTGGGCCGCAGCATCATAACCATTAGTATACTGGAATCTTTAGGGGCATTTTTCCTGGTTGGTTTGTCGGTATGGCTATATACCGGCAACGTACCAATGGCCTTAATCTTTGGGGCGCTTGCCTCGGCCACCGCTCCGGCGGCCACGGTGGATGTGCTTTGGGAATGTAAGGCTAAAGGGCCGCTGACCAGTACTTTGTTTGCGGTGGTGGGTATTGATGATGCGGTAGCCTTAATTATTTACGGTTTTGCCGCTTCAATTGCCAAGGTGATGATAAGGGGAGGGGAACTGTCGCTATTTCAGACTATTCGTGTTCCGGCTCAGGAAATAGTCGGTTCTGTGGCGGTAGGCTTGGTAGTCGGTTTTATTCTAAGCTATTTTGTTAAACAAATCCGCAACCGCAACGAATTGTTCCTGCTGTCTTTAGGAGCCATACTGATCTGTAGCGGCCTGGCTCACAGTTACCATCTCTCCATCATTTTGACCAACATGGTATTGGGTATTACGCTGATTAATCTGGCTGAGGTAGCCAGTCGGCAAGCTTTTAGGGCGATTGCCGATTTTACTCCGCCGATATATGTGTTGTTCTTTGTCTTGGTGGGGGCCCGACTGCAGGTTGGTCTGTTGCCGCAACTGGGGGTGTTGGGGGGTATTTATATAGTGATGCGAGTTATGGGGAAAAGTTTTGGTGCGTATACCGGGGCTCGCATATCGCATGCCACCCCGGTGGTAAGGAAATATCTGGGATTTGGGTTGCTGTCTCAGGCGGGGGTAGCCATTGGTTTGGCTCTGGAGACATGGAGCACCTTCAGCGCTTATCCAGAAGGAGTCCAACTGGGAATGTTGGCGCTCAATGTTATTACTGCTACTACTTTTATTTTCCAAATCATAGGGCCTCCATTAACTAAATATGCTATATTTAAAGCAGGCGAGGCAAACCAAGATAAATTGTCTAACATATAGCCCGCTTCACTTCACATCCTGCCATTAAAAAAACCGAATTATTCGGGATAAATGTAATAATAGATTGATTTGCACTACAATTAAGGGGTTGATATGGTGCGTTGTTTTTATTGTATGAGTGAAGATCATACAATATCTGATTGTGAGCTTAAGCAGAATACTGGATTGGACAGGGACAGAAAAAGGCGCACCAGGAAATGGGGCTATACCCCAATAGGTGAATTATTAACCGCCTTAAACCAACACTCATTTGTTCCCCGACATTATTCCTGGCTGATATATTTTTTCCGTCCGCTGCATGTTGATAAGCTGATTAAGGCCGAAGCTAAATCCGGGTTACTGGTCGGGGTTAGCGATATATACTCTAACCCGGAGTTTATAGAAGCGGAACAGCTATTTAAGATGGGATACGAAAAATTCAAGGAGGGCTTATATCAGCCGGCAGTAGTAATAATGAAATTGATACTTGAGAAAAACGCTGATGATTACCGGGCGGCGATCATTAAAGGCTATGCCCAGATAGAACAAATGCAGCCCGAAAAAGCAATTGCCAGTTTTGAAGCGGCGGCAAGGATAGCTCCCTCTGATTATTACCGGAGCGGGGCCTTTCTGTTCATGGCTCGGGTACACCAGAGTGTGGGGGAAACGGAGCGGGCAATTATTCTGGCTCAGAAGGCGATGAGTTCAAAACTGACCGAAGCCGGTTATCTGCTTTCCCTATTATATGTTGAAAAGGGGCTGGTGCGGGATGGGCTGGCTCAACTTCAATCGGTTATCGAGCGAGATCGTGATTATCTTATAGCCTGTTGCTACGAACCAGGTTTTTTAAAAATTGATATTGAGCTGAACTTTTTCCTGGAGAACATGCTCAAAGAATGTAAGGAAAACATTGATCATAAGCTGGAAAGGCTACAGGTAACCTTCCAGGAGGCTAAGAATCTGGAGGTAAAGCAATACGATCCAATGGATTATAAAAATGCCCGCTTTAAATACTTTGTGGCTGAGAAAAAACATGCCACGCAAGGGTATTTTAGCTTTATTGATGCTGACCGCTTAGCCAATGAGGCAAACGCTTATCTTAAAACAGCCAAGTTTTCAGCGGTGGCCCGTAAAAAACTGGCCTTGGGTAAACTCCAAGAGTATGTGAGCATGAGGTTGAACAGCGGTTTGGCTGCCGGGGCATTTGCCGCGGGTTGGGGATTGGTCGCCGGGGGAGGACTCGGGATAGCTATGGTTATGGCCTATGGGCCTGAGCATCATTACAAAATTTATAGCTATGCCATTAAAGGCGCTGCCATCTTCTTTTTGTGGACGGTTCTATTGAATTGGAGAGTAACTCATTATAAAAAGAGATTTTTCTTGAAAGGTTATGCCAAACGCTTTCAAAAGGAATCCGGTACCCCCAAAGATAAACAGATTAAATCACGATAGAAATAGAATAATGCTGATGTCACAACTTAAATTTACTAAAATGCACGGATTGGGTAATGACTTTGTCGTCATCGATGGCAGGGGAGGGGATTGTAAAGAACTGGGCCGATTGGCAGCCAGGCTCTGTCGGCGAAGATTTGGTATAGGGGCCGATCAGCTTTTGGTATTAGAGGATTCACAACTGGCTGATTATCGAATGTTAATCTACAACCCCGATGGCAGCCAGGCGGAGATGTGTGGCAATGGGGTGCGCAGTCTGGCAAAGTTCATAAGGGATAAGGGCGTATCTACTAAAAAACAATTGCACATAGAAACACTGGCAGGGGTGGTCAAAACCAAATGGGTCAAAGACCAGGTTGAGGTGGATATGGGAGAACCCATACTGGAGGCTGACAAAATACCGCTTAACTTGACTGGGGAAATCATCTTTTTACCTCTAAGCGTAAATGGCAGCCGGTTTGAGATCACTTGCGTGTCTATGGGGAATCCACATTGTATAATAGTGGTGGATGATGTGGATGGCTTTGCGGTGGCTGAATATGGCCCGAAAATTGAGCGCCATCCATTATTTCCCAAGCGCACTAATGTAGAATTTGTGCAAGTTATAAACCAGCAGCGGATTAAAGTGCGGGTTTGGGAACGCGGGGCTGGTGAGACGCTGGCCTGCGGCAGCGGGGCTTGTGCCTCAGTGGCGGCGGCGGTGTTGAACAAAAAGACTGAACGCCGGGTGGAAGTGAAGTTGCCGGGTGGCGATTTAAAAATATTCTGGTCGCCGGAGGATAACCATATTTATATGTGCGGTCCGGCAGAACAAGTGTTTGAAGGTACCATACAGTTATAGACTTGCCGACTGACTCCTATCCTAAGTTGCCGTAAATTTCTTCTAATACCATACATCTGTTCCCATAAGCCATTGCCTGGTAGCTGGAACAAACACCCCTGATTACCAAAAAATTGGCCACCAAAAAATTGGCCAGTTAAAAATATTAAGTGTTGCGCTTCACTTTTTTAACCCGACGTATTCATAAATTCAGGCTGGGTTTGCAAGACATCCCTTGCGAGATAAGGCTTATGAGCCAAGGCTTATGAGCCAACGTCCAATAAAACTTTGTTTGCCCAAGGGGACGGGAACAGGAAACTGATAACTTTATAATTTTCAACTAAATGTCGATTCGCCCATAACAAGACCCGAATTTTTCGGGTTTAACAATTATTATCGAAAGGTAACCGTAACCTGAACCCTTCAGCTTTCGCAGATCGGTCTCAATATACTCGTCTTTATCGCCAACCCGGCTGATAAATACCGCCTGCTTGAGTAACCCAAGCTCCTCCAGCACATTAATCGTCTCATCCAGGTAGCGCCCGATTTTCATCAGTACCGTGGTGTCGGAGTCGGAGATTATCCGGCTTAAATCATGTAGATGATGGGCTACCGGCACAATAGTCAAACGCTCCCCGCCTTCAACTAATGGCAGTTCAGCGCAGGCCGCCGCCGCCGAATAGGAGGTGATGCCGGGGATGGTCTCCACGTTTATTTCAGGGTGTTGTTTTTTTATTAATTGTAGCAGATAAATATAGGTGCTGTACATCATAGGATCACCCAGGGTGATGAAGGCCGCCGCTTGCCCATTCGATACCCTCTGGCTTATCTGATCAACCGCCAGCGCCCAAAAATTTTCTAAGATCTGCTGGTCTTTGGTCATCGGAAACACCAACTCCAGCATCTCAGCCGGAGTTGAAATTACCTGGCTGATAATCGAGCGGGCGATGCTCTCCTTTTTTTTGTCGGCTTTAGGCACAAAGATAACATCTACCTGCTCTAAAACCTGCTTGGCCTTAAGAGTAAGCAAATGGGGATCACCGGGACCAATCCCCACGCCATATAATTTACCTGGTTTCATCATGTATATCCTGTGGTTCGATAATCATTATGCCGACACCCATAGCAGTCATTTGGGCTAGATTAACTAAATCGGTATCAACTAACTTCTCATCGCTATATGACAGATTTTGGGCTACCCACACCCTGCGGTTAGGGATACCGGCAGCCAATAAATATTCGGCGATCTGCGGGGGCGGGAATTTGGGGTCGGTGAGTATGGCTACTTTGGAGTGCAGCCGTAGCATATCCACCAGATTATCCGCCTTTCGCCCATGCAGGCTGATAATCAGCGCATCTTCAAAGCCCTGACCTATACGGGCAAAAGCAAGCTGTACGGAGCTTATACCGGGGATA
>JAJRUU010000034.1 GCA_024277605.1 bacterium | reverse complement strand
TTCGTCCCTCATTTTGCCTAACGCTTTAGCGTAATCCTCATTAATGGCAAAAAACAATCGCTCTTGCTCTGCCTTACTCAACCGCCTAACCGTATCTACAATTTTCTCAAACGGTAAGTCCAAAGTAATTTGAGTCATTTTCCCTCCTTGTTGCGGGCAAATATATTATCTCCGGAACAGGGGATTATGTCAAATGCAACGCTTCATGCCAAGACCTGACACCCTTGTATGTGAAAGGGAGAGCTGAAATTAAGCGCAATCACCTCAAACCCCTGATCCTGTATAAGCTTAACCGCCAAGGTACTGTCCAACCCGCCTGAAAGCAGGGCTATCGCTTTTTTGTTATTTGTTGTAGTTGTCATTTGTTTTTATAACTGTTTTACGACTAATATTCTCTACACCCTATTTTTTAATATGTTTTATCTTTTTACATTTATAGACTTTGCCTGTAGCATCTTTGGCGAAAGCATATAATAGGTCATTTTTATATTTAAGAACCGCCTCTTCCACTATGTAAATCTCGGTAGAATTGCCCTCTTCTATTCGAATTGGAAACTTATTAATAGGATCATTAATAGGGTCAGTTGAAAGAAGAGCATTACCCCCCTTCAAAGCAAAGCCCACACTACTTATCCTGGGTAAAATTATTGGCCGACGTCCTTTATTAATGACTGTGATACTTACAAAATCTTTAGTATTCGGGGGGAAACCTATAACATTCCGATTAACCTCAACATCTATCCTTGCCCTATCTCTCCAAACACTATAAGCCGATACTAAAATACTAACGGTTGCTATTATAGCTCCATACCAAGCAACGGCTTCAGCACTGATTTGGATTGTTAAAGGCTCCCCCATAAAAAATCACTTCCACCTTTCCCCAGCCAAACCATATCAGCTTATACAGATGTTCCTGCCCCCAACTGGCTCAGGCAATTGATTAATCCCCATACATTCATTTGTATACATCCCCACGAGGGTCAATATAAATCGTGCCCTCTGCCTGATTAATCCAAAAAATTAGGCGTATATCCCCGATCCGAATTCTGTGGTAACCTTTCCATTCCCCCAGCATGTGCTTAATATCGGGTCTTTGAAGAGGCTCCGTTTCTAATTCCCTTAGTGCCTTCTTGATTCTTTCCTTTTGGGATGTTGGAAGCTTTCTCAGATATCGGGCTGCTCGTCTATGAACAACAACTTTAAACATCAGATTGAATCTAAATCCAAGTAGGCGTCTTTCTTTCCCTTGGCTCTATCGTTTTGCGCTTGCTTAAGATCAGAAATAGCTCTCTTATCAAGATCGAGTCCCAATAACTCTTCCAGCTCCTTATACTCATCCCAGGGGATAATCACCTCCATTGGCTTTCCATGTTTGTCAACTACTAATTTCTTATGTATGGTAATCATTTTTATCCCCCCGTATTCCAGCAAATCTCTTGATATTCTTTTAACTACCGCATAAAAAAACAGGGGGAAAGTAAAGGTATATGCTTCCTTACTCCTCCCCCCTTAAAGTATCAATGAAAAGGCTAAAAGGTGACATGTCCCCACGGGACTCTGTTCCCACGGGGACCAGTCACTACGGGACTCTGTCCCCTTAAGGCTTAGGCAACCTTTATTTTGGCCTGCTTCTCCGTTTTAGCCAGCATTTCTATGGCTATTTGAGCTGCCTTCCTGCCCGACACCAGCATCCCGCCGAAGGTGGGACCCATTCTGGGTACACCATAGGTAGTGGACACCGACATGCCGGTAACGATGAGTCCGGGATAAACCTCACCGGTATGCTCTACGATGGCATCTTCGGATACCTCAACGTGCATGGCGCCCATACCCTTAATCTCAACCAGGCCGCGGGTTTCTAAGGCTTTTACCACCCACGCTTCATGACCGGTAGCATCCATCACTATCTTAGACTCAAGTGATATGGGATCCACACAGGTAATCGCCCGGGGGAGAGCCGATACAGGCGTCCAGTTTATAACTGTACCTTCCACCCGCTCATTTCTCAGCACCACATCGTCAAACTTTGTCATATTAAGAATTCTGGCGCCGGCTTCGCAGGCAGCGGCTATCAGCTTAGAGCAGGCGTGCGGGCCATCCGCTACATACAAGCCTTCTTTAAACTTCTTGTGCGGTATGTTGAGCTCTTCTAAAATCTTGTTGGCCGGTGCGCGGAAGGTCAGTTTATTCATTAAATAACCGCCAATCCAGAAACCGCCGCCCAGATAATTGTTGGCTTCGACAATCAGCACCTTATACCCGGCAAGTGACAATTCTCTCGCCGCCATCAGTCCACTGGGTCCGCCCCCTACAATCAGCACATCAGTCTTTATAATGTCCTGTAAATCCTTGACGAATTAAGTAACAATCGCAGTTGTTACATCCGCCTCCGAAGCAGAATGAAATATAGCCATCTTTCCTTCGAACCCCCTTTCAAGGTCATACGTAAAAAGTCAAATTCACACTATTATCCCTGTGAAAAAGGCTACCATATTATAAAAATCAGGTCAAGGAAATTATCTTCCCGGCCTACAACACAATGTTAATCAATTTTTTAGGTACTACGATAACTTTTTTGAGCTGTTTACCGTCTATATACTGTTGCACCCGTTTATCGTTAAGCGCCAGTTGCTTTATCTCTTCATTACTCAAACCGGCCGGTATCTCTAGCTTGCTGCGCAATTTACCGTTTACCTGAACCACTACCAGTATCTGATCTTCCTTAAGTTGCCGAGGGTCATATTTAGGCCAGGCACAGGAAAAAATACTCGGCTCATACCCCAATTGCTGCCATAATTCCTCAGCCATATGCGGGGTAAAGGGAGCCAGCAACAAAAGTAGCGTTCTTAACGATCCCTTAAGTACATTGTGCGAGGCTACGCTCTGTGGTTCATATTGATAAAGCGTATTTACCAGTTCCATTATGGCGCTTATAGCGGTGTTGAAGTGAGAGCGGCCGTCAATATCTTCGGTAACCTTTTTGATGGTCTGGTGCAGTTTACGCTGTAAATCCTTATCTACAGAACTTAGCGGTACGCCTACCTCCGCCTCAGCTATATTTTTTAATTCAGAAGTGTATTTCTCCAGCAGCCGCCATACCCGGTTAAGGAAGCGGAACGAGCCCTACACCCCTTCATCGTTCCACTCCAGATCCCGCTCAGGGGGTGCGGCGAACAGCGAAAAAATCCGGGCGGTATCTGCCCCGTATTTATTGATCAACGGTTCGGGATCGACCACATTCCCCTTGGATTTGGACATTTTTGCCCCATCCTTTATCACCATGCCCTGGGTAAGCAGATTGGTAAACGGTTCGTCTAACTCCACAAAGCCTAAGTCTCTGAGAACTTTGGTAAAAAAGCGGGCATACAAAAGATGCAGCACCGCATGCTCGACTCCGCCCACATACTGATCTACCGGCAGCCAGTATTTTACCGCACCAGCTTCAAACGGCCCCTGGTCATATGTGGGTGAGGTGTAGCGCACATAATACCAGGAAGATTCTACAAAGGTATCTAAGGTATCGGTTTCTCTGGTGGCCGGGCCACCACACTTATGGCAGGTGGTATTTACAAATAAAGCGCAACCCGGCAGCGGAGAGCGGCCGTCTTCGGGTAATTTCAAATTGGGGGGCAGGGCTATCGGCAGGTTTTCCTCCGCCTCAGGCAAGCAGCCGCAGTCATCACAATAGATAATGGGAATCGGGGCGCCCCAGTAACGCTGGCGGGAAATTCCCCAATCCCGCAGGCGATAGTTTACTTTTCGTTTACCGATACAAATCGACTCCATATAATCGGCTATTTTTTCCTGGGCAGCCAAATTAGAAAGCCCATTAAATTGACCTGAGTTAACCAGTACCCCTTCTCCTTCATAGGCCTTGGTCATAGCGGCTTCGGTGAGTTGCTCAGTCTGAGACTGCTCAGCCTGAGGCTGGTCAGCCTGGGGCTGGATCACCAGCCGCAGCGGCAGGCCGTATTTCCGGGCAAACTCAAAATCGCGCTGATCATGAGTAGGCACCGCCATAATGGCCCCGGTACCATACGCAAGCAATACAAAATTGGCAATCCAGATGGGGATTTTTTCTTTGGTCAGCGGATTTATGGCATAACGCCCGCTGAAATAACCCTCTTTTTCGCGTTCTTCAGCAGTACGGCTGATGGTATCCTCTTGGCCTATGCGTTCTATAAAGGCTTCTATTTCCGCCTTATTGGGTGCTGCTTCAATCAACTCCGGTACCAGCGGATGCTCGGGGGCCAAGGTCATAAAGGTTGCCCCATGCACCGTATCGATCCTGGTGGTAAACACCGGAATACTGCCGTCACCGTCGGTCAGCGGAAACTCAAACTCAACCCCGACACTCTTGCCGATCCAGTTTTGCTGCATGGTAATCACTCGTTCAGGCCAACCGCTAAGCTGGTCGCAGTCTTTTAATAACTCCTCGGCGTAGTCGGTGATTTTAAAGAACCACTGATCCAGATTGCGCTTTGTTACCCTATCCTCACAACGCCAGCAACAGTCGGCCTCCACCTGCTCATTAGCCAGTACGGTTTGGCAAGTCGGACACCAGTTGACCGGTGATTTTTTCTTATACACCAGTCCCCGCTCAAACATCTTGATAAATATTAATTGCTCCCAGCGATAATACTTAGGGTCACAGGTAGATACCTCCCGCTGCCAGTCGTAGCTATAGCCCATGCGCTTAAGCTGCTTGCGCATATAATCGATATTTTGCTGAGTCCACTTGGCGGGGTCAAGCCCATGCTGGCGGGCCGCATTTTCAGCAGGCATGCCAAAGGCATCCCAGCCCATAGGATGCAGCACGTTAAAACCGTTCATATGCTTATAACGGGCGATTACATCGCCGATACAGTAATTGCGCACATGTCCCATGTGGATCCTACCGGAAGGATATGGAAACATCTCCAGCAGATAATACTTAGGTCTAGTCGGGTCTTCTGTTGCCTGATAACTCTCACGCTCGGCCCAAAAGTCCTGCCACTTGGTTTCAATTATTTCAGGCTTATAGTCTGACATTTTTACGCAGCCCCATTTATTAATCTACGTGCTCAATTTCAATATAACCCGATCTATTCATAAAATTAGTCTGGGTTTGCAAGACATCCCCCGTGAGATAAGGTTCATTAGCCAACGTCCAATAAAGCTATGTTTGCCCGAGGCAGCAGGAACAGGAAGCTGATAAATTTATAATTTTCAACTAAATGTAGATTTGCCCAGGACAATACCCGAATTTTTCGGGATAGGTGAATCATGCTGAATTAGCTGTTGAATATAGCATATACCCCTTAAGAAGTAAACGCCTCTTGGAAACATATTTTAGAAAACGGTTGACATTGCCGGATATGGTATGGTAATTTAATGTGTGCAATAAGGGCGGGTAGCTCAGCTGGGAGAGCGCTGGCCTTACAAGCCAGATGTCACAGGTTCAAGCCCTGTTCCGCCTACCAGGGGGTCGTAGTTCAGTTTGGTTAGAACGCCGGCCTGTCAAGCCGGAGGTCGCGAGTTCAAGTCTCGTCGGCCCCGCCACCATCTCCTCGCTTCTTAGAAATTGAAGCGGTTCTTTTACAAAAAGGTCATAGTGAACACTCGCTATGGCCTTTTTGTTTTGTTTATACTACATAAGAAGTAGTATAATAGTCGGGGTAATTGGTGTAAACGAGCGTCATTGGTATTCTAACCCTATAAAAGGAATGGTGCAATGGGAGACAAAGGCAAGAAGGATAAGGACAAGAGTGATAGACAGAAGCAATCAAAAAACGAAAAGAAGTCAAAAAAGAAACAGGACAAGAATTAGAAAAGAATCCTGTAATACCAAGTTGCAATCAAAATGATACTAATTTCTCACTCGGGTAGGTCGGCCTTTAGGCCGACTAAAGAGCTAAAGCCCTCCCTACCCATTTAGTATATGTTTGATTGCAAGGCTCTTCCCTGAAGAGCCTAATTTTTCGAGGTACCCTATAGCGTTCAAATAATTTCTTTGAATACGTCCAGCAGATGGGGTATCAACTGCTTTTTACGTGAGATGACCCCTTTTAGCTCAGATATGTTCGCCTCCAGCACGGGATAACCCAAACGGCGGCATAGCGTCGGATTTCCATCAAATATTAATAAGCTATCGGCGCTGGAAATGTCGGTCACCAAAAGGGCGGCAAAGTGGTATCGTCTATTTTGTTTTATGTGCGTTAACTGCTCTATTATTTGTGTCTTAAGCTTATAGAATTCACTAAAACCCACCGTTTCAATTTGTCCCACCCCAAAGGACACCTTATCCGCATTATACTCTTTAAAATCGGCCAGAATGATTTCATTCGGAGTGCGTCCTGATAAGCTCACCCCGGCGGAAAGCAATTTTTTCGTATAATCTTCTAAATCCAATTCGGCTATTTTGTTAAGCTCATCCATCATCTGTTTATCTAACGCTGTTGTGGTTGGGGACACAAGGTTAACCGTATCCGATATGATGCCGGATATCAGGAGTCCTGCGGTTTGAGCGTTCAGCTCGACTTTTTGCTCAAAGTATAGCTTAGCGATCAGGGTACAGGTACTGCCTACCGGCTGATTTATGAATAATATGGGCGACATGGTCTGGGGATTGCCCAGGCGGTGGTGATCTATGATTTCTATAATCTCGGCTTTTTCCGCCCCATCTACCGCTTGGGAGATTTCATTATGATCAACTAAAATAAGTTTGATTTTTGAAAACCGTAGCAGGTCCGCCATGGTAATCATCCCCATAAGCCTTTGTTTGTCATCCAAAACCACCATGCCCCGATTATAGGAGTTTAGAATTTTTAAGCGCGCCTCATCTAAGTACTCATCTACATGAAGATGGCCATCATGATTTTGTGCTACACGATAAACCGGAGTGCTCAGCCTGATCAAACCTACCGTGGTT
>JAJRUU010000262.1 GCA_024277605.1 bacterium | reverse complement strand
TAACAAATAAGGCGTCTCCCGGTCGGTCAGTATAAATTTAACACTCATCTTTTGGCCCCTTCATGGCAAAGATTTATTTCCGACCATTATACCATATTCTGCTGCTAAAGTCCGACAGACTCCTAGTATTGCCCTTTGATAACCTAATAATGGCGAATAGAATTCTCGGATTTGTCTTTCTATAAAATCAAGCCTTTTTTGCTCACGCAATTGTTTTAATCCATATTGTAAACCTATATATACCCCCAAAAAACCAAATCCGGGAGCAACTAATAATTTTAATAAATCTAGTAGATTTGTTGTTTCACCACTCATATTTAAACCTCCACTCCCACGATAACCTTCCAGGCTTCCTCCCACTCCCGCTCGTTGGAGGTTATTTTTAGCGCTATATTAAGCGTTAGTACGGGGATGTCGGGCAGGTCAAAATCGGTTATGCGTACCGCATCCTTCTCAGTGGTGATAAGAGCTTCGGCTCCCAATTCCTTTGCCGTATCCGCCAATTCGCCTAAATCAGCCGCTGTATATTGATAGTGGTCGGGAAAGTTAAGCTGCCCGGCTACTTCCGCCCCCAGTTCTTTTATCATTTTTACAAATGAAGCCGGATCGGCAATCCCACTGAAACACGCCACTTTTTTGCCTTTTAACCACTTTAAGGGGTGTTTTTTCTTATTACTCAACTCGCCGATAGCAACCGACTGATGAACACTGGTCAGTAGTGGCGCTTTTGGGTTATAGCGTCTCAGGGTATCAACTACAGCGGATACATCTTTTGCCAAATCAGTCTTGGTGAGCAAGAAAACCTGGGCGCGAGACAGGGCCGAGAGCGGTTCCCGTAATGTCCCCCGCGGCAGCAAACAACGATTGCCAAACGGATTAGTGGCATCGATCACCATTATATTAACCTGGCGGGCAAGTTTTAAGTGCTGATAGCCGTCATCTAAAATAATCACCTGCGGCTTAAAGCGCAAGCTGGCATACCAACCGGCATAAGAGCGGCGTTTACCGACCACGATTGGTATACCGGGCAGTTGTTGAGCCAGTAAATACGGCTCATCCCCCACCTCGGCTGCCGAGTGCAGAATCTTCTTCTCATCAGCCGCCACCTCCAGCTTGCCTTTTAAATTTCCCTTATAGCCCCGGCTGAGAATGACAACCCGCAGCCCCTGCTTTTGCAATTTGTCAGCCAATAATCGCACTGTGGGGGTTTTACCGGTACCGCCGGAGGTGATATTACCCACACAGATTACCCGGCACTTGAGCTTCTCCGCTTTCAGCAGCCCCAGTTTATACAGATACACCCTTAGAGAAACCAAGGGATAAAACACACAGGAAGCCATACTAAGCGGCAGGAGCATAACTTTGCCCCACCAATGCTCCTCTAACGCCTGAACTATTTCAATTGCCGGTTTTCTAATTTTCATCGCCTACAGGCAGGGCCTGCTCCTTATTCATTAATGTTTGGAACTAAGATACGTCTCAATAATTTCCAATGTTTTTTTTGTAGCTCCCCGGTTTTGTTCCACCGCGGTTTTGGCGGCTTGTCCCAGTTGAGTCCTTAAGTCTTTATCATTGAGCAGTTTTTCAGCTTCAACAATCAATTGCTCCAGCCCCTGCACCTCAATACCGGCGCCAACCGCCTTTAGTATACCGGCACTACCTAAAAAATTACTCATATGGGGGCCATAGAGAACCGGATGGCCGTAAGCGGCCGGTTCCAGGATATTATGCCCGCCGATAGGCGCCAGGCTGCCGCCCACAAACACCAGATCGGCAATAGCATATAATCCGGCCAGCTCACCGATTGTATCCACCAGGACGACATCTCCCCGGTTAGGCTTGTTGGATACAGCCGACTTACGCATCGATTGCAATCCCTGTTGCTTAATTATAGCTTCGATATCGGACAAACGCTCTAAGTGACGGGAAGCGATGATTAGCACCAGTTGAGGATGGGAGGCTAATAATTCTTTATAGGCGCAAATTACAATCTCATCTTCACCGGCGTGAGTACTGCCCGCTATAAATATAGGGGCAGCAGCTTTAATCCCCAAAGCAGCCCGCAGGATGCCTTTATCTGCTCGAGATACTTCAGGGGGCAAGCGGTCAAATTTTAAATTACCGACTACCCGTACTCGCTCTGCTTTGGCCCCTAAGGCCTTTATGCGCTCTGCATCCAGCTGAGATTGCATACTGAAACAGCTAATATCAGCCAGCACCCGTTTTATAAAAAACTTAGCCAGGCGGTAGTTCTTAAACGATTTAGCTGAGATACGGCCATTTATGATCACCGCCGGTATAGATTTTCGGGCCAGACAGCGCAGGAAATTGGGCCAGATTTCAGTCTCGGCCACAATGAACAGCGCCGGGTTTACCCGGTTTATCACCCGCTGACTTATTGCCATTAAGTCAAGCGGAAAATAGATAATCTCATCCACCCCTTCCAGGCATTGATGCGCCAGCTGATTCCCTGTTTCGGTTACCGTGGAAACCAATAATTTAAGATTAGGATGCCGTTCTTTAAGAGTCTTTACCAGCGGCGTTACGGCAGCCACTTCACCTACCGAAACCGCATGCAGCCAGACCCAGTCATGATCATTGAATTTGGCGCTCAGGCTTTCCGGCCAGATCCCCAGGCGGTATTTTAAACTCTTTTTATATTTTACACTCCGGGAGAGCGCTATGAGCAGGAATGGCAGCCAGGCCAACATGAAAAGCAGCAGGAAAAAATCATATATCAAATAAAGTATGGGCATTATTTACTAGAGTAATTATCTGCTTCGGCGGTAATAAGGTTAAGCGCCACATCTAGCTGTTGGCACAATTCTTCCATTTGTTCGGTCGAGGTATAGCGTTTCACATAAATTGGCTCTCCGCAGATGACGACTCCCCTGCTAAAGGGATAAGGCAGGATCATGCTATCCCAACTGGAGAAAGTTTTTTTTTTAAGGCTCCGAAAGTGAGCGGGATTATGGGTACCCCACTTAACTTGGCCAGTTGAATAACGCCTAATTGCGCCTTATATTTGGGACCTCGCGGGCCATCGGGAGTTATGCCGACATTCATACCATTGCGTAATACCCTAAGCAGTTGTTTAAGCCCTTTCACGGCCCCCCGGGAAGTAGAACCCCTCACCGAATCCAGGCCAAAATATTTTATAGTACGGCTGATATATTCCCCGTCACTGTGCATACTGATAAGTGCGGCTCCCTTCCGCTTCAACTTAGCATGCTTATACGCAATGGGTAATATCAATTGCCGTCCATGCCAGAAGGCAAAAATCACATTTATTCCCTGATTATCCAGCGCCCTTACCCTTTCTACTCCCCGGTACTCAAGGCGCATACTGAAGTCCAGGAATTTAAGCCATAAACAGCCTAACCATGGTACCAGGCGAAAGAGCAGCCAATCAAACTGTCTGATTTTCATTAATTAACTCCATAGCAATCCGGGCCGTTCTGGCTGATGCGCCGCTCTGACCCAACTGGTTTTTAACCTCCGCAAATTCTTTTTTTATATTCGCCATATAGTGAGCATCGTTTAATAACTCCAGCCCCTTGGCAGCAATTTTTTCCGGAGTAGCCTGATGCTGAATCAGCTCCGGGATCAAGCCTTTATCCGCCAGGATATTGGCAAGCGAAACATAGGGGATTTTAACCAGTAACCGCCCGCCTATATAGCTCAGCCAGGAAAGCTTATACACCACCACCATCGGCACCCCCAAAAGAGCAGCCTCTAAAGAGGCTGTGCCCGATGCGGTAATCAGCATATCGGAAACATGCATTACATCATAATTCTCACCCGCTACTACCTTAACAGGGAGTGCGGCACGATTTACCTGCGCCTCTATTTGCTCAAAATCCAAACTGGGGGCTACCGGCATAATAAACTGCACCTCAGGCAGCTTAGCTTTAAGTAAGCGGGCTGCGGCTAAAATCACCTCCAACAAAAATTTTATTTCGCCGCGGCGGCTGCCGGGGAGTAATCCGATTATGAGGCCGGATGGATCCAGCCCATAGCGTTTAAGCGCCTGTTCCCTGGTATATTCCGGCCTAACTACCTCCAGCAAGGGGTGTCCCACAAATTCAACATCCAACCCTGCTTGTTGGTACAGGGGCACTTCAAACGGCAGAATAACCGCCATTTTATTTACCCGGCGGGCAATCTTTTTAACCCGCCCGGAGCGCCAGGCCCATACCTGCGGGCTTATATAGTATAATACCTTTATATTATGCCGCCGAGCTACACCGGCTAATCCCAGGTTAAAATCGGGATAATCTATCAGGATCAGCAAATCGGGCTTCTCTTCGATCAATAACCTTCTCATACGCCGATAGGCGCGAAAAATGGCCCGAGCCTGCGCCAGGACTTCCCAACCGCCCACTACCGCTAAATTATTTATGTCAAACAGCAGTTGTGCCCCGGCATCCCGCATGCGCTCTCCACCGATTCCGGTCACACTTACCTGCGGGCTTAGCTTGCGCATGGCTGTAATCAGCCTGGCGCCGTATAACTCACCCGATAATTCACCCGCTACAATTACAACCCGAGGAGCAGCTACCAGAGTTCACCTCCCAAAGAGAAACAAATATGATAATAACCTGAATCTTAAACTGTTTGATTATATGCAGTCTTAAAATAGTTGTCAATCGCAAACCATATAAAACGCTTGACAGTAAGCCATAAACAAAGGCATGCTTATGCTGTTGTTTCAAGGTTCCTTGTTTTTCCTCTCCCTTGGGGGAGAGGATCAAGGTGAGGGGGATTTCAAAACAGCGGGTTTTCCCCTCACTCTAACTCTCTCCCCAGAGGGGAGAGAGAACTAAAACGCATTTTGCAGCTTGTGCAAAAATCTAACCGGACGCTACTGACTCTAAGCAGGCCTATTTCAATTATGTACGTTAAAATTGCCTTCAACCTGCCGCTCAACAAGCTGTTTAGCTATACGGTTCCAACCGAATTGCAGCCTCAGATAAAGGTGGGTAAGCGGGTGCTGGCTCCCTTTGGCTCCCGGCGGCTTACCGGTTATATTGTGGATATATCCGCAACTTGTGAAGTTGCCGGGGTTAAAGACAT
>JAJRUU010000261.1 GCA_024277605.1 bacterium | reverse complement strand
TTTAACTTATATAATAACAGGCTTAAAAAACAAAACCACTGGCAAGCTGTTTAAAAACAAGTGGTTTTATGGTTATTTTTTAGCCTTTATTATAGTTTCTTCTCCTATGTTAATTAGAAACGTAATTGTATATAATGACCCCACATATAGCGTTCAGAAAAAAGTCCTATGGCTGGATAACTGGGGGCAGCATCTTTCCCCAGAATTAATGAAAAAAGCCAGTATGACAAATTACTTCCAAACCCATTCAGTTGAAAGCATTGCAAAAAGACTTTTTTCGGGAATGTGGATTCAATTTAATGCACTTAGAAATTCCTTTCAAAATTCCAGTATAAACTTTGAGAATTATTATGCAGGGCAAATATTCTTGATGGCGTTGCTATTATTAAGCATTATATATATATTTGCCGACAAGGATAATTACCGAAAATTATATACTATGGTTTTGTTTGTAACATTTTTCTTAATTCTATCGTTTTATGCCCCAATTGCCGGTAGTAGAAGCTACTATTTTATACCCATAACCAGTATGCTTCTGATTTATGCAAGTGTAGGAATGATAAGCATATCAAAGAAAATGATGAAGATTTCTCAGATCAAAGAGATAAATCATGATAGTATAATAAGTGTCTCCGTCATCATTTTATTAACTTTGGCATTTATTACAAACATTAGCGTGGCTAAAAATTCAGGATTTCCTAAAAATCCACTAGACATGTATGCCTTTTATGATGGTGAAGAGGAGCTAGCTGATTGGATGGTAAGAAATCTTAAAATTACGGACGTTATTTATCAAACACCATATTTGGAACCCTATGCATTGACTACGAATCTATTTTTGTCCATTAATGGGCAAAGAAAAAATATTCTTAAATTTAATTTTAAAGAATTCACAAGGGTATTAAAAAAAGACAGGGCAAATTATGTAATAATAACTGCCGGAGGGTTTTACCGAAGGGCAAGTTTATTTAAAGGCTATATTGAAAATGATCATGAGAATGGATTGTATGTAAAAAAAATACCTTTGGGCTGGAAATTAGAATACGCAGACAAAGAAGAACCGATCAGTTTTTTAGTTTTTAAACTAAATTTTGGGCATTCAAATAATAATGACGTATAGTTTAGGTTGCTCAAATATTTTGTAATATGTTTGGAGGAAACCTATCGTGAAACAGAAGGAACTCGTAGCACATTTTGATTCAATTGCGTCACAAAGAGATAATTGGAAAGCAAAGAACAAATATTATTATAAAGATCTTGAAAACTATTGTTCTTTTGTAGTACCGGAGGGGTCCAAGGTACTGGAGATTGGTTGCGGTACTGGTGGGCTACTGGCAGCGGTCAAGCCCTCACGCGGGCTAGGCATTGATATCAGCCCGGAGATGGTTAAAATAGCCCGTCAGAAACATCCCAACTTAGAGTTCCGAGTGGGCAATGCCGAAGACATCCAAACTGAGGAAAAATTCGACTATGTGATTATTTCGGATGTTATTGGGTATCTGGAGGATATTCAGCGTGCATTTTTGCAGTTGAAAAAGGTTACCACTCCCCAAACTCGGGTGTTAATCACTTATTATAACTTTCTGTGGGAGCCTATCCTGCGCTTAGGTGAACTGCTGGGGCTGAAGATGAAGCAACCGTTGCAGAACTGGTTGCCACTTTCGGAGATACAGAACTTCCTTTATTTAGCTGACTATGAGGTTGTTAAAAAAGGCTACCGCTTTCTTTTCCCTAAATACATTCCCATTTTCTCTACCCTGGCAAACAAAATTATCGCCAAGTTACCCATCATAAGCCGCCTGTGTTTGGTGGAAGTGCTGGTTGCCAAACAGATTCACAGCCCCTTTAAGCCTAAAGATTTCAGCTGTTCAGTGATCATACCCTGCCGTAACGAGCGCGGAAATATAGAAGGGGCGGTTACCCGTACACCCAAAATGGGGTGTAATACGGAATTAATCTTTGTGGATGGTAATTCGACAGATGGTACAGTGCAAGAGATAGAAAACCAGATTAAAAGACACAAGAATAAGGATGTAAAACTTATTCTCCAAGGAGGTGGCACAGGCAAAGGGGATGCAGTGCGTAAAGGTTTTGCTGCGGCAACCGGCGATACATTGATGATTTTAGATTCTGCTTTGACCGTAGCGCCGGAGGATTTACTAAAGTTCTTTAATGCCTTAGTCGAAGGCAAGGGAGAGTTTATAAACGGTACCAGATTGGTATACCAAATGTAAGAAGAAGCAATGCGGTTTTTGAATAACATCGGCAACCATTTCTTCAGCGTGGCCTTTAGCTATCTTTTGGAACAGCGCTTTCGGGATACCCTGTGCGGCACTAAAGCGCTGCTAAAATCAGACTATGAAAGAATCGCCCAACACCGTAGTTTTTTTGGGGATTTTGATCCATTTGGGGATTTTGACTTGATTTTTGGCGCCTCAAAACTGAATTTGAAAATCGTTGAAATTCCTGTCCGATATCGTCAACGGACTTATGGTTCTACTAAAATTAGTCGTTTTAGTCATGGATGGCTGCTGCTGAGGATGTGTTCGCTAGCATTACGGAAACTAAAGCTGGTATAAATCAGGTCAGACCAGGGGTTAAGGCAAGAAACCTGGTGTCTCCCCGGATAACTCCGGCTTTGTTGCCTGCAAAACCACATCTAATTGCAAATGTATGAAATTGTTAATTGCATGGATTTCACTGAAAATATACCGAACCCGACCTATTCGTAAATTCAGGCTGGGTTTGCAAGACATCCCTTGCGAGATAAGGTTTATAAGCCAACGTCCTGAAGAAACAGGCTGTGCCTGCCCGAATTTTTCGGGCAAAAGATATTGACTTACTCGAAAAATTATTGTAAAAAGGGGCATCATGAAAGTCTTAATAACAGGTATAACTGGTTTTGTTGGAAGCCATCTGGGCGAATATATCCTTGATTTGTATGAAGGGCATGAAATATATGGCATGTGTCGCTGGCGTAGTCCGCGGGACAACATATCCAAAATCTACAATAAGATAACAATGGTTGATGCTGACTTGGGCGATTTAAGCGCAATGCTGCGCCACTTTAAAGCCATCAAGCCTGATTTAATTTTCCACTTAGCCGCCCAGAGTTATGTTTTAACCAGCTTTAACTCCCCTATTCAAACGCTTACCACTAATATAATTGGAACAGCCAACTTACTGGAAGCGGTTAGAATAGCCGAGATTGATCCGATTATACATATTTGCTCCTCATCGGAAGTTTACGGGCAGGTAGGTGAAGATGATGTGCCTATCACTGAAAGCTGTCCCCTGCGGCCGGTCTCGCCTTATGCGGTAAGCAAGGTGGGTGAGGATATGATCGCTTATCAGTATTGGGTTTCTCATAAGATCAAAACCATCCGTACCAGAATGTTTACCCACACCGGACCCAAGCGGGGGGATGTGTTTGCCATGTCATTCTTTGCCAAACAGATTGCCGCAGCTGAGCTTGGCTTGTGTGAGGCGGTGGTTAAAGTGGGCAACTTAAAATCAGTAAGAACTTTTTGTGATGTAAGAGACGCAGTGCGGGCTTATTGGCTGCTGCCCTTTAAATGCCAGCCGGGTTCTGTTTATAATATCGGTGGTGATCGTACTATGACTATAGAAGAGGCTTTGGATGTTCTGTTGTCCTTCTCTAAAACAAAGCTCGAAATAAAAGTCGATCCGAAGCTTATCAGACCATCGGATGTGACTCTGCAGATACCAAGTACGGAAAAATTTCACCGTGACACAGGCTGGAAACCAGAGATTCCTTTTGAAAAAACCTTGGAAGATATGTTGAGTTACTGGCGGGAAGAGTTAACCAGCAGTCCCTGGAAATCTCTAACCGTGGTAAAATAAAATCACATATTACAAATATCCACATTTTGCTCTATGTATTTGGAAAACAAGACGGTTTTTCTAGCCGGTGCTACCGGCCTAGTTGGCAGTAGTATAATAGATAATATTCTAAAAGGATTTCCGACTACCAGGATCAGGGCGGCTTATTGCCACACTGATCCTTTCATTACGCATGACAGAATAGAATATGTTTGCGGAGATCTGAGGCTAAAGGAGGATTGCCAAAGGCTTATTAAGGGCTGTGATTGTGCTATTCTGGCGGCGGCTAATACTGCCGGTTCGGGCGCGCTTAACTCCCGACCGTGGCATCAGGTTAACGATAACCTCATCATGAATGCCCAAATGCTGGAGGCTTTTCACGCTGAGGGAGTCAAACGGGTGGTTTTTATTGGTTCAGCCACACTTTACCAGGAATTTGAAGGCGCAATTAAAGAGGCTGAGCTTGATTTAAACCTTGACCCTCCCCGGTCATATCTGGGAATCGGCTGGGTTATGAGGTATCTTGAGCGGTTATGCCGATTCTGGCATACTCAAGTGGGTATGGAATTTGCCTTGGTCAGAGCGTCAAACATATTTGGCCCCTTTGCTAAGTTCAATCCCGCCACCTCAAATTTTATTCCAGCGATAATTCGTAAAGCGGTGGATAAAATGGACCCCTTCGAGGTCTGGGGAAGCGCTGATGTTATCCGGGATGTGATCTTTGCCGATGATTTTGGGCGGGCGATTGTCATGCTGATGGATAACGACAATATAAAATTTGACACATTTAACGTAGGTTCCGGGGTTAGGACTACAGTTGGCGAAGTTGTGGAATGGGCGTTAAAATATGCCGGGCATGAGCCATCAAAAATCGCTTATAATACAGATAAACCAACCACCGCAAAATTCAGGGCGCTTGATTGCTCAAAAATCAATGCAGAGCTTGGCTGGCGGCCTCAACATACAATAGAATACGGCATTAAACAAACGGCTGAATGGTGGCTTAATAACAAACGCTGGTGGAAAAAGTGAAGACAAAAAAACACGATGCGATTATATTATCAAGTGACGCTGAAAAAGACTCCTATACACAATTTGTAGACCTCTTTAAAGCTTCTCCTCTGCCGAATGACGAGATACTACCTAACCTGGGGTTATTTCTAAACTCCAAGGCGCTATCCAGGGTTTTATTCTTCTACGAAATCTATCAGAAAATAGTGCACAAGCACGGAATCATAACAGAATTTGGGGTGAGATGGGGGCAGACTTTATCACTAATGTCGGCACTGAGAGGGATATTCGAGCCATTCAACCGGCACAGAAAGATTGTGGGCTTTGATACCTTCGCAGGCTTTAAAGGCATTAACGAGAAAGACGGGGATCTATGTAAATGCGCAGACGGATCGTTTTCCCTGCCGGAAAATTATGCGGATTACCTTGATAAGATATTATCATTGCAGGAGAAGTTCAATCCGATTTCTCATTTAAAGAAGTATGAATTGGTAAAAGGAGATGCGGTAAAAACCGTGCCGACATATTTAAAAAAACACCCGGAGACAATTATATCATTGGCAATCTTTGATTTTGATATCTACCTGCCCACTAAAGCAGCCTTGGAGGCCGTCAAACCGCACCTGTGTCAGGGAAGTATTTTAGTATTTGATGAGTTGTGTGATGATATATTTCCAGGCGAAACAGTGGCCTTACGCGAAGTATTCGGGCTGAACAATGTCAACGTCCAAAGGCTGCCGATGACTTCCAGAATTTCATATGTAGAGCTTTAATCCCGAAAAATTCGGGTATTGTCCTGGGCAAATCTACATTTAGTTGAAAATTATAAAGTTATCAGCTTCCTGTTCAGCCGCCTCGGGCAAACATAGCTTTATTGGACTTGGCTAATGAACCTTATTTCACGGAGGGTCTGGCAAACCCAGACTAAATTTATGAATAGATCAGGTAATGAATCCTTCCTGTAAAGAAATACGAAAACATATACTTCACATATCCAAAGATAGCGGGCATGGGCATGTTCCCACCTGCTTCTCCATTGTGGAAATGTTGTATGCCACATACGAGGTAATGCAACACGACCCCCACAATCCCAGCTGGGAAAATCGAGATATTTTTATTCTAAGTAAAGGTCATGGGGCGCTGGCACATTACTGTATTTTAGCTGATTTCGGTTATTTTGATATAGAAGATGTATCCGCATTTGGTGCTTTTGAGTCCAACTTTGGCTGCCATGCCGACAGGCATAAAATCCGCGGCATTGAGGTATCGACCGGCTCCTTGGGTCATGGAATCGGCGTTGCTGTCGGGGCTGCGCTGGCGTTTAAGATCGATAAAAACAAGCGGCGGGTTTTCGCTCTGGTAGGAGATGGAGAATCAAACGAAGGCTCGGTATGGGAAGCGATCATGGTGGCCGAAAACTTGAAGCTCGACAACTTAACCATTATTTACGATCATAATTTGTCCCAATTACGGGGACTCCAGCTACATAAGCCGGTAGACCGCTTTAAAGGCTTTGGCTGTGATGTAATAGAAGTCGATGGACATAATGTGGATGAGCTAAAAAAAGGACTTAAGCAGAAAACCGATACGGTCAAAGTGGTGGTGGCAAATGCTATTAAAGGCTTTGGTTGTGAGACATTGGTAGAAAATAAATACGCCTGGCATCGGAAATCGCCCAGCGAAGCAGATATGAGAGTTTTAATAAAGGAACTGGATGAGAAAACAATTTAAAAACACGGCCTTTGCGTTAGCCGCTCAGGATGATAAAGTGGTAGTAATCCTCGGCGATGTCAGTGTTTACCTTTTCAATGATTATAAAGAAAAATATCCTGACAGATTTTATAATATGGGTATATGTTAAAACACATTAATAAGTGCCGGCGCAGGTTTGAGCTCACAGGGTTTTTATCCATTTATTCACACAATTACTCCGTTTATTACCGAACGATGCTTAGAACAAATCAAACTTGATATGTGTTACAACAAATTCGGGGGTAATATTCTCTCCTGTGGCGCCTCTTTTGACTATGCCTGGGACGGAGCATCTCATCATTGCTATACTGACTTAGCCGTCCTTATAATGCTCCCCGGGATGGAGGTTATTCAGCCGGGTTCCACAAAAGAAGTTGATATTCTATTAAAAAGTCAATATAATAATGGGAAACCAACCTATTTTAGATTATCAGACCATCCTCATGATATCGATGTAGCGGTAGAGTTTGGCAAGGGGGTAATCTTAAAGGATTCAGGCGCTAAGTTAACCATAATGACTGCCGGCCCGCTTTTGGGTAATGTGTTTAAGGCATGTCAGGACTTGAAGGTTAATCTGGTTTATTTTCACACTATAAAGCCTATTGATAAAGCCATAATCAGCAAATTCAAAGAGACGGATATCATGGTTTTTCATGATGCCTTCGGATTGTATGAAGCGATTGCTGAGGTTCCAAACTTGTCGCTTTCCTACCACGGCTTACCCGATAGGTTTTGCGACTGGTATGGAACATTGGAAGATATTAGAAAAAAAATCGGACTCGATCCAGAATCGATCAGAAACACAATCAAACAAACCAGCCGGAGGCTGGATTAATTACACTGAAACAATTACGTTATTGCCAGGAGGCTTACTTCAGGGTGGGACAGATTACATAATTTACTATACGCAGAACAAAAACTTACAAGGCTGGAAAATTAAAGGATTTAGGAATAATGTCATTTTACAAGGATAAAGTGGTTTTAGTTACTGGCGGCAGCGGATTTGTGGGAACCCATATTATTCAGGAATTATTAAAGACCGGGGCTAAAATTCGAGTTCCCCTGCATAAGCGCCCCATGATTATTCAAGATGACCGGATTGAGACGGTTCAGGCTGATTTAACCCTCCAGGCAGACTGTTTAGCGGCGGCAAAAGGAGTGGATTATGTTTTTCACGCTGCCGGAGCAGTTGCCGCCGCAGGGGTAACCTCAGGCAACCCCATGTCGGCTATCAATGCCAACCTGATACTTACCGCCCAGATGTTTGAGGCTGCCTGGTCGGAAAAGGTTAAAGGGTTCCTGGTATTCAGCAGCAGTACCGGCTATCCGGTAGCCGATTATCCGATCAAAGAAGAGGAATTCTGGAGTGCGCCGACTCACGACTCTTATTTCGGATACGGCTGGATGAGGCGCTATCTTGAACGAATGGGGGAATTTGTAGCCTCTAAAACCGGCATGAAGGTGGCTATTGTCCGCCCTACTGCCGTTTATGGCAGGTATGATAATTTTGACCCGCTAACCAGCCATGTCATTCCGGCTCTTATAAGAAAAGCGGTGGAAAGGATGACCCCCTATGAAGTATGGGGCACAGGGGAGGAAATTCGCGATTTCCTGCATGTTAGTGATCTGGCGCGCGGCTGTGTACTTATGCTGGAGAAATGCGAAAGTTGCGATCCCATTAATATTGGGTATGGCAAGGTAGTTGAGATAAAAGAAATAGTCGGGGCAATCCTGCAAGCCGCAGGCTACGATAATGCTGACATCCGATTTAACTCCTCCAAACCAACGGCCATTCCTGTTAGAATGGTGGACACTTCAAAAGCAAAACGCATCCTCGGTTTTGAGCCTCAACTTTCTTTTGAAGATGGGCTTAAAGATACCGTGGAGTGGTATATCAAAAACAAGGATTCGCTGGTTTAGAAATCAAACACGCTGCGCTGTAATCTTTATAAAACAATAACTTTATGATGAAAAATAATACAGCGTCTTCTGCCTCTGAGGAATATAGGCATAATCTTACAGTGGCGGACTTTGCTGAATTATTTGGCACATGCACAGATGATTTTTCTCCTGGTTGCCGTAAATTAATAGAAAAATTTGATTTTAGTTACCGGGTGGCGAATGGCAGTGAGCTGGATCAGATACTGCTTGAGGTGCTTAAGCGTATTGACTCAGGAAAACTGACCGTTTCGGGGAGACATCGTAAAGATGCCTGGGAAAAAGGCTGGGCAGAAAACTTAAAACGTTTTACAGATAGTAATTATGACGTTTTATCCTTAGTTCCCACCTACGTCAGAGCTGATCAGACCATACGCTTTAATGGGAATTACATAAAACCGCGAGATTCAAAATTTGAGCTGAATTTTTACACTGTATTCCGCCATTATCTTTTTGAAAAATACCTGGCTGATTTTGAGAGTATCTATGAATTCGGCTGTGGAACCGGATATAATCTGATAATAATGGCACAGTTGTTTCCAGAAAAAAAACTATGCGGGTTGGATTGGGCAAGCGCCTCAAATGAACTGGTGAACAAAATCGCCCACATCTATAAGTATAATATGACCGGGCGTAATTTTGATTATCTCGCCCCGGATGAAACCTTAGAAGTCCCCCCAACTAGTGCTTTTATTACCTTAAACTCTCTAGAACAGCTGGGAGATAATTACGAACCGTTTTTGCAATTCATGCTTAATAAAGCCCCTGGATTATGTATTAACTCTGAGCCGCTGCTTGATTTATATGATGAGCACGATCTAATCGACTATGTTGCCATCAAATATCACACAAAAAGAGGTTACCTGGGAAAATACCTGACAAGATTAACCGAATTAGAAGCCGAAGGGGAAATCGATATACTGAAGGTCCAAAGAATATCATTTGGGAGTTTATTTCACGAGGGCTACTCCTACGTAATCTGGAAGCCTAAAAAACAGGGTCACTAGTGTCATGTCAAGTCTGTCATGCCGGACTTGATCCGGCATCCAAAGCTTGTGGGTTCCCGCCTTCGCGGGAATGACAATCATACGTTACATGGATGACATGACACTAGAAGCTATCGCAACAACTACTATTACATAATGGTAGTCAAGCGCAGGGAAACATATATTAATGAATAAAAAAAGACTGCCTATTAGTATAATATTACCTACCTTAAACGAAATTGATGGGATGAGCTGGTTCATGCCCAGGCTTAAAGAAGAATGGTATGAAGAGATTGTGGTGTGCGATGGAGGTTCTACTGATGGAACCATAGAATACTGTAAAGAACACGGCTATCCCGTGTTTATCCAATCCGGTAAAGGCCTCCCGCTGGGATATGTAGAGGCGATGAAGCATTGTACAAAAGATATTATTGTTTTCGCCACTCCCGACGGCAATAGTCTGCCTGAATTAATTCCTGAATTAGTCGCCAAGATAAATGAGGGTTATGATATGGTAATCGGCTCTCGCTACTTAGGGTCGGCAAAGAGTGACGATGATGACTTTTTTACCGCTATCGGCAACAGAGTGTTTACTAAAATTATTAATATTATCTTTAGAGCCAATTATACCGATACCCTGGTCGGACTTCGGGCACATCGCCGAGAAACTCTCCTGTCCATGAAGTTAGAACATCTTGAACAAGAAAATTGGTTGAGAAAGAATTTTTTCCAAATGAACAGTTGGGAAACCGGTTCGTCTATCAGGGCCGCCAAGATGAAGTTAAGAGTGGCTGAAATACCGGCTGATGAGCCGGCAAGAATTGGCGGAGTCCGTAAGCTATCAATTATAAAAAACGGGTTGGGAGTAGTGTTGCAAATTCTTAACGAATGGATAATAGGGCTCAAGTTTATCGACAATAATTCAAAGGCAAAACGGGTCTCCTGAAAAACGCCTTTACTGTTAGGGAAGGAATTATGATAAAAGAAGAAGTTTTAAAAAGTTGCGCGGGAAAGAATGTGTTAATAACCGGGGGAACCGGCTTAATTGGAAGACAAGTAGTAGACTTGCTATGTAAGGCCAATGCTCATGTAAAAATCGTTTCGCTGGACAAAGTTACGGTTAATGAAAAGGCTGAGCATATTTTCGGCGATCTAACCAATTTTGAACTTTGCAAAGAAGTCACCAAAGACATGGATTTTGTTTTCCATATGGCCGGCATAAAAGGTTCAATTGAGGTCACTAAAACCAAACCATCAAGTCACTTTGTTCCAGCGCTTATGTTTAACACTAATATGTTGGAAGCAACTAGAATAAATAAAGTCCAAAAGGTAGTCTATACCAGCTCAATCGGTGCGTATGCTTCTGCCGAGGTTTTTAAAGAATCGGAAAACCTGGAGGGCCCACCGATGGATTTCTATGCAGGTTGGGCGAAAAGAATGGCCGAATTCCAGATAGAGACTTATAAAACGCAATACAATCTGACAAATTATTCTGTTGTTCGACCCTGCAATGTATACGGTCCGGGAGATAATTTTGACCCGGAAAATGCTATGGTCATCCCTTCCCTGATGTATCGGATATTTAAGAAAGAAAATCCGGTTTCCGTGTGGGGCGATGGCGCTGCAATTCGAGACTTTGCCTATAGTAGGGATGTCGCCGAAGGGGTTATCTTAGCCCTATACCACGGCACTAATTCAAGCTTTGTTAACTTGGGAAGCGGCACAGGAGTTTCGATTAAAGAGTTAGTGGAAACCTTGCATAGTTTTCTCGATTTTAATTATGTTTTTGATACCAGCAAACCAGCTGGCTTCCCTAAAAGAGTCATGGATATTTCACTCGCAAAAAAACTGATTGACTATAACCCTAGCACTTCCTTGCGCGAGGGTTTGGAAAACACCTGGAACTGGTTTGTAAACAATCAGGGTGAGTATCTTAAAAAACAGAATTACTTCAAGGGGTAGTAATATGGAGATCGTGAAAACCAAATTAGATGGGGTACTGCTCATAAAGCCGGATGTTTTTGAAGACCATCGGGGGCAATATCTTGAGCTTTATAATGAGGAAACCTTCCGAAAAAACGGCATAAGCACAAAATTCGTGGAAGATGATATTTCAGTTTCCGACAAAAATGTGTTACGGGGTATTCATGGGAACGCTGAAACCTGGAAGCTGGTATCCTGTCTGTATGGCAAATTTTACCTGGTGGTGGTGAACTGCGATAATGAATCTAAAGATTTCGGCAAATGGCAGTCTTTTGTGTTATCCGACAGGAACCGGCATCAAGTATTAGTCCCGGCTAAATTCGGTAACGGTCATTTGGTGCTCTCAGACAGCGCTATTTTTCATTACAAGCAATCAACTGCCTATAATCCAGCTACGCAATTTACTTACACCTGGAATGACCCTAAACTCAATATCTGGTGGCCGATTAAGGATCCTATTCTGTCTCAGAGAGACGTACTGGGCCGCTACGTATAAGGGAACATACTTATGATTATCACCAGAACCCCTTTTCGCATTTCTTTTTTTGGTGGAGGGACCGATTACCCGCAATGGTACGAAGAACATGGCGGAACGGTATTAAGTACCACCATCAATAAATATTGTTATATCAGCTGTCGCTATCTGCCTCCATTTTTTCCTTATAAGTACAGGATAAGATACACTTCCAGGGAGGAAATCAATCAAATCTCCGAGATAAAACACCCTTCTGTAAAAGAATGCTTGAACTTTTTAGAAATAGACCGTGGTATTGAGATGGTGCACACCAGCGATATACCCGCCAGATCAGGGGTTGGTTCCAGCTCCGCCTTTACCGTAGGTTTTTTAAGCGCCTTAAATGCCTTAAAAGGCAAGATGGTAACCCAAAGGGCGCTGGCCAGGGATGCAATTCATGTTGAACAAAAACTGCTAAAAGAGAATGTAGGCTCTCAAGATCAGGTTGCCGCCGCCTTTGGTGGATTTAATAAAATTGATTTTGGCGGAAATCGAAATTTTTATGTACAGCCGATAACTATATCTCAGGAAAAGTTAGATCTGTTTCAGAGTCATCTTATGCTATTTTTCACCGGTTTTTCTCGTACCGCATCAGATATAGCCAAAAAACAAATCGCCTCCATCTCGTCTAAAAAGAGCGAATTGCGAATTATGAAGGAGATGGTAAACGAAGCGATCAGCCTGATCAACGGAAAAGACAGCGGGATCATGGAAATAGGAAAACTCCTTCATGAATCATGGAATATAAAGAAAAATCTAACGGATTTAATATCCAACAGTAAAATAGAAGAAATTTATGATACCGCTATAGGCGCCGGTGCAAAAGGTGGTAAATTACTTGGAGCAGGCGGTGGAGGATTTATCCTCTTCTTCGCCAGCCCGGAAGTCCAACCCGTCATAAAAGAAAAATTAAAAGACCTGCTTTATGTGCCTTTTGGCTTTGAAAACCTGGGAAGCCAGATTATTATGTATGCCACTCAAGATTTATACTAAGCACAAACCAGACCGGGGTCATAGACCGGGGTCATAGCCCCCAGTTTTTATTATTTATGGCAAAGCCGCCACTACTAATATCTCCGCCATTCTATTTATCCCGAAAAATTCGGGCAGGCATAGCCTGTTTATTCAGGACGGTGGCTCACAAACCTTATCTCACAAGGGATGTCTTGCAAACCCAGTCTGAATTTATGAATAGATCGGGTAAAGCGGTCGCTGAGGAGTCTGTCGGACTTTGGGATTCGCAGCTTAGACAATGCAGCCATATACTAAAAAATCAGCAGAAATTGATGTACTGATTTTAAGTGGCGGTCAGGGAACCCGCTTAAAAGAAGTTGTCAGTGATCGTCCCAAAACTATGGCTGAGGTAAATCAGCGGCCATTCTTAGACATACTTATCGATTATACCTCAAGCTTCGGATTCAGACGGTTTATCATATGTACGGGCTACAAGTCAGCTATTATCAAGAATTATTATGCTGATTATACCGGGCCTCGACAGATTTTGATCTCTGATGAGACGACTCCGCTAGACACAGGCGGTGCGGTAAAGAATGCCGAGAAGCTTATTCAAAGTGCTTCCTTTCTGGTGATGAATGGAGATTCATTTTGTCCGGTTGACTTATCGGGCTTTGCCGGTTTTCATGCAGAAAAAGACGCCATGATCTCGATGGTGGTGGTTGAAGCTGAGGATGCTCGTGATTATGGATTAATTCGCTTGGATGATTCACAAAAGATTATCCGCTTTGCGGAGAAAAGCGGGGATGCGAAGGCATTAATTAATGCGGGGATCTACCTTTTTAAAAAAGAAGTTCTAGCGGCATTACCCCACAATACTAAATATTCTCTTGAGTATGATCTGTTCCCCAAATTAGCCGGTAAAGAATTGTACGGTTATATTTCAACAGCACAAATGATAGATATCGGAACCCCGGAACGGCTTGCCCAAGCCAAGAAATCCCTCTCCGAGAGATAGCCGTTAAATCCAGTTAGCCTGAGATTATCCCTTTTTCTTGACTTTAATTTTAAGGCCGTAAACAGCGGTAACTTCAACACTCTCCCCGGCATTTATCGTAACTTCACTCTCAGCATTCCACAGTTCCCCATGCACAAACACCTTACCCTCAGGGGCAATATTTGTACTGGCCTTACCCTGCTCGCCGATTAAGCCCTCTATGCCGCTTACTGCCTTGCGGGCATGTGCCTTAAATACCGCTCCCATTAAAAATATAGTAATCAGCGCCGTTGAAATAATCAGCGGAATCACCGTCCCCAACGATACCCGCATAAACTCATGCGGCGTATCAAACAGCATCAGCGAACCCAAAAGCATACACACTGATCCCCCCAGGGTTAATAAGCCGTAGCTTATCACCTTAATCTCTGCGATAAACAGGATAATGCCCAGCACAATCAGCGCCAAACCGGCATAATTAACCGGCAATGACTGAAAAGAATACAGCGCCAGAATCAGGCATATGGCCCCGGCAATCCCCGGAAAGCCGATACCCGGATGGGTAAACTCAAACATCAGGCCATAAAAGCCCAGCAGCATCAAAAAATAAGCAATATTGGGATTGGATATAGTTCGTAACACCTTCTCCCGAACAGTAGCCAGGATATATTTCACCTCCACATTTTCGGTATTAAGCGTATATTCCCGGTCCACCGTTTTAACCTTTCTACCATTTAACTTTTTCAGTAAATCATCTAGATTATCGGCCAGCAGGTCAATCACCCCGGCCTTAAGCGCAGCCGCCTCAGTATCTGAAATGCTCTCGGTCACCGCCCGCACCGCCCACTCCACATTCCGGCCGCGCTGTCTGGCAATGGTAGTAATCCAGGCTACGGTATCATTCATGATTTTATCAGCCATGGGATCCTGGCTCTCTTGTGCATGCTCCGCATCAGGCTTTTGGGGTTCCTCCCCTTCTTCTTGTCCGTCCCCATCTGTCGATTTACCGTTTTCCTGCTTATGCGTATCTTTTTTTTTGGATGGTTTAAGGTATTTGAGTAACTCTTTAAGCCCCTGTCCATTAGAATCTTTGCTGCCCCCGATGTTCACCGGATGCGCCGCCCCGATATTGGTAGAGGGCGCCATAGCGGCCACATTCGCCGCAAGCGTGATAAACACCCCGGCAGAACCGGCTCGCGACCCCCGAGGAGAGACGTACACCACGACAGGCACCCTGGCGTTCATGATCTTTTTGACAATCTGGCGGGTGGAGGCAAGTAAACCGCCGGGGGTATCCAATTCAATAATCAAGCATTCAGCGCCCGTTGTTTCGGCCTTATCGATGGCGTTCATCAAATACTCGGCGCTAACGGGATTTATTATCTCATCTTCGATTTTTGCCACATAAACCGTTTTGGCGGAAGCTGCCCAGCAGATCGCCCCGACGGCGAGCAGCATGAGAAGCATGAGCGCTATCAATATCTTAGAGTTATCCATCTTTATCATGGTGCGATTCCTTTTTTTAGCTCACCCGGTATGCTTATCAATAACGCCAATTCCCAAAATCCAGATAAGTTGTCCTTAGCTCTGCCAGTCTCGCAGGCACCTGCCTGTAAAGCGCCTTAAAAAGCGGAGCGGCTAAATAGATAAATACAGTAAGGCAATAGCCTATAATAATTATATTATGCCGACATAACGGTTTGCTAACTACAAACGGGCGGAACAGCACACTGAATTCAGGCACATACCAGCATAGAACCTCAAGCGCATAGTTATTTTTTACACATATTTCAAGCGAATATTGATCAAATACCGCACCGCTTACCCCCAACCAAACCGACCAGCCAAGCACCGCCAGGGTAAACAGGTTGGCGCCTAAAGATTTTTCGCGGTCTTGCAGGTGTACCGCCAGCGCAAAAGAAGCCGGGATAGAAGCAAACAAAAAGAACCTCGGCCCCCAAAAAACTCCCCCATACCAGCCCCACCATTTCGAATAAACGAGAACCATGCCGATTAAAAAATATATCCACAGTCTATAGCCATCATATACCTGTTGGCTTATCAAGTGAAGCTTGTTTTTTAATAAAAGCAATAGTCCGGGAGCAAAAAACACTAAGCCCCTGCCAAATGAGAATAATATGGAAATCAGCCCAAAAAAGAATGGATAGCTAAACCCCTCCCTTCCGGAATACGGCATGAGGGTCACCACCCCCACATCACCTTCATAGCCGGTAAGGAAGGGATGCCCCTCTCTAATCCACTGTTCAACGCAAATAACTCCCACCGCAACAAGTAATAGCAGAAGATAGCGCCAGCGTTTATGAGCTAACACTTTTTTAAATACCACACACCCAAGACCGACCACAGAAGCGGGAGTATTTGCCACTCCCAGAATAACCGCAACCCAGCCGCTATAGGTATAACTAAAAGTAACCGCCAAAAGGCCGACGCCGACCATCATAGCGGTAAACACCTCATGGTATGTCACTCTCAGGTGGTTGGGAAACATAGAAGCCGCTATTAATATAATTATAAATTTACGCAGCGTGCTTCTATTCATATGCTTTCTTAATATCAGGTAAAAAAAGCATAGCCCAACACTGAACACCAAAATATTGTAGCGGGCACACCACCAATATGAAGGCCTGTACCATTTCCCTAAAACCCATAGCGGGAGGGAAAAGATAGGGCCGATAATCGGTTTTTTGGTAAAAGACAAGGGCAATAATTTGCCCTGCACAATGGATTGATAAAGGTTTTGCACCCGCACATAGTTAAAATAATTGATACTATGGGGGATCATGGTCAAAAGCACAAATAATCCCGCTAAAATCAAAGCAACCTCAAAAAGCATACAGAGGGAAGACTCATTCCCTTCAGCTTCCCGGCTAAGTTTACACAACATTTATTATGGCCTTTCTGTCGAGATATGTCCGCATATAAACGTTATACCATTATTAATCAGGCATTAGTAGCGCCAGTCTTTAAAATTCAAGTGGCTCAGTTTAAAACTTTTATATTCCGTATTTATCTGCCTTGCGAGCATTTGTAAAAGTGGAAATACCAGGTAGGCAAACACAATAACATGATATACTATAGTGATGATATGCTGTGGTTTAAGCGGCATAGAAACTACAAACGGACGCCACAACACGCTGAACTCCGGCATATACCAGCAAAAAGACTCAAGCGCATAGTTATTGGACAAACAAATTCCGAGATTTGCAGTACCGAAAACCGCCCCGCTTATACTCACCCAAACCGATAAGCAAAGCGCCACCAGGGTGGAGAGATTCGCAATGAGCGACTTGTCTGAATCCTGTAGGTTCACCGCCAGCGCAAAGGAAGCCGCAATAGAGGCGAACAGAAAAAACCTCGGCCCCCAGAACCAGCCGCCATACCAACTCCACCATTTTGCATAAACGAGGATTAAGCCAATCAAAAAACATATCCAAAGCTTATAAGCGTCATATATTTCCGGCTTTATATTTCTACGCTTAATAATCAACAGCAGCCCCGGCGCAAAAAAGAGGATTCCCTTACCGAACGAGAACAATATGGAAATCAGCCCAAAGAAGAAAGGATAGCTAAACCCGGGCTTACCCGAATAGGGTAATAATGTGCGATAACCAGAGTTGCCTGCATAACCGCTGGTGAATGGATCCCCATGGCGTATCCAGAGTTCAACACAAATAATCCCCACAGCCGCAACCAATACCATAAAATACCGCCAGCGTTTTTTTGCTATAGCTTGTTTTAGCACCAGCATCACAAGCCCGGCTACAGCCGCCGGAGTATTTGCCACCCCCAGAATAACAACCCCCCACCAGCGGTATGAATATTTGAGCGCAATAGCCAATATACCCGCACCCACCAATAGAGCGCTAAAAACTTCCCCATAATACGTGGTCACATGCTGGGAAAACATGGAAGCCGCAATTAGAATAAGCAGAAATTTGCGCACCACACTACGGTCTACATGATTGCGCAATAGCCGATAGAATAGAAATAGCCCACCGCAAAACACAAAGAAATTATACCTGGCACACCACCATGCCGAAGATTTATATAATTTTCCCAGCAGCCACAAAGGAACGGAGAATAAAGGGCCGATCATCGAATACGGCATATCCGATATTGTGCCCTGGGTTAATAATTCAGAGATGGCGTAGAAGCGGGAAACCCCGTCACCCACTATCTTATAGGGCGACATAAAAAAAAGGGTTAATATCCCCAAGAAAATCAAACCGCTCTCTATAATTACAGAGCGATCCGCTTTAGTTTCAGGATTGAATTTTGTCAGCATTTCAGGTGGTAGTGCAATAGCCTTATTCAAAGGGATACGCTGTCGAAAAATCACCTTTCAATAGTTTTGAAGCCGCATAGAACAAAAAATGCCTCAATCTCCCCTTTTCACTGGCTATTTTCACATGCCTCATTAATTGATTTTTCGGGATATGGGTTGCCTTTGATCTTTCGACCATCTCAAGCGCCCCTTGTTTACAGGCCGATATACAAACCGCACACCCCCGGCAACGCTGTTGATCTACAAAAGCCTGTTTGGTGGCTCCAGCTTGACTACTCACGCTGATAGCCGGTATTTGGCATTTTCTTTCGCAAGCGCCGCAAGCATTACAAAGCGCCGGGATGATTTGGGCGATGAAGCGGCTGGGGGACACCGCATGGGTGATGTTGAGCTTATTTGTACCAGCTAAAAGCTCGCAGCAACAACTACAGCAATGGCAGATAAATAAGGGGTCATCCCTTACATTATCGGTAATGTGCACCAACCCCAATTCTTCTGTTTTATCCAATACACCGAGCATTTCGCTTATACTTGCCTGTCTGGCAAATCCACGACGGATAAGGTATTCGGCCGCAAAGTCTAAGCCCATACACACCTCAAGCGGAACGGATATATCCGTCTGGCAGGCATTACCCAAATGTTGAGCCTTATGTCGGCAGAAACATGTTTGTAGGGATAGGTGGGATGCGTGGCGGATTATTTCAGATACCTGCTCATAGGGCATCACCTGACTGGTAAGCTGTGGTATATTTTTTTCATAGATCAGCGTGCGGGACATCCGGGTCTTTGAGCCGAAGAATTCCAGGCCCATTTCTTCCTTGAAGCTCTTATCCATCAGCTCCGCCAGGCGTTTCAGGGGCAGGTTGCTGTTTAAGCGCATAAAGGAAAATTCGAAAAAACCGAAAACGGTGGGGGCAAGCATGAAAAAGCGTTTGTCGGACGGAGCTGAATCAAGCACCACACCTTTTTCGGCCATGCTTTCTAAAATCTGCTTTAGGCGTGATTCAGCGATGCCGGTTCGCTTAACCAGCTCTTCAAAAGTAGCCGGCCCCAGGGGAAAGCGGGCGCCGACTTGCGCCTCTTCTTTGCTGTATAAAATTTTCAGGATTTCATAAATCTCAGACGTCTCTGGAGCGCCTACCTGGTATTTATTCAATCGCTTGATTAAATCATGGTAAGGCTTTTCTTGCAGATATTTCAGATGACCCATTTATCACGATCTCTCCATACAAAGACCAAAACCTTGGGGGAGGGGACATAGTCCCCTTTGATCAAAGCAGGCCGTGCCTGCCAAAAAGGTCTCCTCAAGGTTTTGGTCTTTGTATGAATTGTTGGGGTTAATTCCTCAGCTTCTCAATTATTGCATCCGCCATCTGTGAAGTACCCACAGCAGTGGGATCATCGGGCATAGGTTTCATATCGTAGGTCACCTGCTTACCTTCTTTAATAACATCCGCAATAGCCGTCTCCAAACGCTGGGCGGCCTGAGTCTCCCCGATATATTTAAGCATCAGCATCCCGGAAAGCATCATAGCGATGGGGTTAACCTTATTTAAGCCCTTATACTTGGGGGCTGAACCATGCGTCGGCTCAAACAAAGCGATATCATCCCCGATGTTCCCCCCAGGGGCTAAGCCCAAGCCGCCAATAAGACCGGCCGCCAAGTCGGAAACAATATCCCCATACAAATTAGGCAGTACCAACACATCATATAACTCCGGCTTCTGCACCAGCTGCATACACATATTATCCACAATGCGGTCTTCAAACTCGATATCCGTGTACTCACGAGCCACCTCACGCGCCGCTTCCAAAAACAAGCCGTCGCTATATTTCATGATATTGGCCTTATGTACCGCAGTTACTTTGCGGCGCCCATTAGCTCTGGCGTACTCGAAGGCAAAACGCACAATTCTGGTTGAACCGCTATGCGATATGGGTTTTATGCTAACCCCTGAATCCGGCAGGATACTGGCTCCACTCAATTCTTCAATACATTGTATCACTTTTTGACAATCCGGGGTGTTTGCCTCAAACTCAATACCGGCGTACAAATCCTCGCTATTCTCCCTAACGATGACTATATCGATGTTCTGATAGCGGGATCTGACACCAGGATAGCTTTTGCAGGGCCGAAGGCAGGCGTACAGATTCAATTCCTTCCGCATGGCTACATTTACACTGCGAAAACCGGTGCCTACCGGGGTGGTGATCGGACCCTTGATAGCCACCTTATTACGGCGTATCGAGGCTAATACCTGATCCGGTAAGGGAGTCCCAAATTCTTCCAGCACTTCGCTCCCGGCACGCTGTACGTCCCAGGCAAACTCAACGCCGGTAGCTTCCAGCACCCGGCGGGTAGCCTCGCTAATCTC
>JAJRUU010000260.1 GCA_024277605.1 bacterium | reverse complement strand
TGAATAGACTCCAGAAAGGCCTCCACCCGAGTAAGCATCTGCCCCACATCGGCATTAGAATAATCCGAGCTGATATGCAGAAAAGAGGCGCCGGCATCGGTCACCAACCGGCGAATATGTCCGGCCTTAAAATTATAGGCATCACAAAAACGCAATGTGTAGTAGATAACGCCCTGGATATGGTAGTCCGCCAACAGGTGTTTTAAGTGATTATGCCGCGGATCATCCTCTAATTTAGGGTACGGGAGCGAGCCACAAGGCACATTGGACAAATAACGCCGGGCAATAGCGTCAATGCAGGGCTGCTCGATCTCCCCGTAAATGCCGCGTGAACCGGTACACAGCTCATCCATAACCACCTCGCCCCTCAGTTTAGTCACGATGTTCATCAACTTCTCATCACCGGGCGCCAGCATCGCACCGGCAAGCAATAGCCTGATTTTTTTATCAGCCGTATTATGATCAGGAACAGCTTTTACCTGAGCCAGCAGTTCATTCAGCAGCTGTAAATACTGTTCTCTGTCAAGCAGCAGCCCGGCCCGGATAACGCTTAACACCTGCCGCCAGCTTAAAGGGAATGAAGCCTCTTTTAAGCCCGCATAAAGCCACCTCTGCTGACACCGAATGTTGTTGAACAATTCCACCGCCTGGGCTAAGCGGGCCTGATCCAAACTTCCAGCCTCATCATCGGCCAACTTCCGGCTTAACTGTTTTATAGCATGTGCAAAATAGGCCTGCCCCTGGGCTGAATAAAACTGGCGCGGCAGGGCCAATGAAAGCACCTCTACCTCAAAGTATTTTTCCCATACTTCGAGTACCCGCCGCATTTGCAGACAGGCCGGGGCATCAATTACGTAATCTATGAGGTTAAAGTAACCGTCCCGGCCATCCTTTTTTAAGCCGACACAGCTACAGGCAAAGGGGCAGGAATTGCTGGAAAGATAGGTTGCCCCTACCGAGACCGCCTGATTATTACCAGCGCGGCAAAGGCGTAAAGGTATCATTCCCAATGCCCAGATAATTTCCTCCGGGATATAACTACAGAAATAGCCGACTACCTTTTTCCCATTGGCCTTTGCCTGCTTTATCTCATCGGGCCGCTTGTGCAACAGATCGCCTATCTTAATTAGCGCAGGAAAATCGGGCATAACTACTCATCGCCCCCACGAGCTAAAATAGCCGCCCCCAACGCACCTATGAGCTGAGAGTTATACTTTAATTTGCAAAATTTAGTGTCCAGTTCCTGCTCCAATGCACGTACCATCCCATTATTATTGGCTACTCCCCCGGTAAAGCCTACTTTTTGCTCCACACCCAGGCGCAGCGTCATGTTGGCCACCCGCTTGGCCACCGCCAGGTGCAAACCGGCAATAATGTTTTCCCTAGAACGCCCTTCGGCCATCAAGGATATAATTTCACTTTCCGCAAACACCGTACACACACTACTAATATTGCAAGGTTCGCCCGATTTAAAAAACAGCTTGGCAAATTCATCCAGCTCCAGCTTCATAGCTCGCGCCATAACCTCTAAGAACTTACCCGTACCGGCGGCACAGCGGTCATTCATAGCAAAATCCACCACCCGCCCAGCCTCATCCACTTTTATTACTTTACTGTCCTGCCCGCCAATATCTATAATGGTCCTGATGCGATTATCAATGGCATGCGCCCCATGGGCATGACAGCTGATTTCGGTAATGGTCTTATCAGCAAAATCAGCCTGCACCCGCCCATAGCCGGTAGCCACCACGCATTTCAGCTCAGACCTGTCCAGCCGTGCCTTAGTTAATGCTTTTTCTAAGGCCAACTTTCCGCTACGGCTGGGAATCACGTCGGTATCAACCAGCGCATCAGCCAATATTTTATTGCGCTGATCAATTACAGTTGCTTTTGTGCTGCGGGAACCAATATCCACCCCAGCGGTAAAAATTTCATTTTTTCCTTTACGCCACATAATATCCCTCTTATTGTTAATAATAATTATTTACCTTGATCTATTCATAAATTTATATATGATTTGCCAGACCAGGCATGGCCTGGACTTATTATCAAAAAGAGTCTAAAGCCAACGTCCCTGATAACTTTGCTTGCCTGAAAATTATTGTGTGGAAGCTGACAAAGTTAATATTATTAGGCAGATGTGGTTTTGCTGTTAATAATGCCCGAATTATTCGGGTTACCTTGATCAATCAAGTGGTTGACATTTTAATTACTTGACATTTTACTTAAACTAATTATAGTATTTATAAGTAACTGTTTTCAATTAGAGTAATATTTCTCACCTTAGCAGCAAAGAGGAGGTCTCGATGGTCAAAGCGGAATTGATTTCTCAAGTATCGCATGAGCTGAATATGGGCAAGAAAGAAGTAGCCCTTATTGTTAATACGGTATTTGAGACCATTTCTCAAAGTCTAATTCAAGGAGACAAAGTTGAAATCAGAGGGTTTGGCAGCTTTCGTATTAAGCAGCGTAGAGAAAGACTGGGCCGAAACCCCCGGACCGGTGAGCCGGTAAATGTACCAGCCAAGCGAGTTCCTTGTTTTAAAGCCGGTAAAGACCTTAAGATAATAAAATAACATACATACAAAAAAAAAGCCAGCCAGGGGTCATAGACCCCTTTGGACATTAACCCCCAAGCTGGACTAACCAGGCAGAACCTGGGTTAATTACGGCGATAGCCATTATACTAAACCCCGCCGCCTGTCACCCAATGGGTGAAAGCGGAACTTACTTTAGCTGGACAAGGAGGAAACCATTGTCTGAAAACAAAAAAGACAAAGACTTACCCCACATTTCTTTTGAGATCAACAAAGATATTGAGGGGGGAGTATATGTCAATCAAGCATTTATTATCCACTCGCGCAAAGAGTTTATTCTTGATTTAGGACTGGCGCTCCCTAATGGTAAAATAAAGGTGCAAACACGGGTAATCACCAATCCAATGGATGCCAAGGCTATCTTTTTAGCCCTCAAAGAAAATATTGAAAAATATGAATTACAATATGGAAACATCCCCGTTTCAAAGTCACCGCCTAAACCGGGAAGCAAACAAGTACATTAGGGTATCTTTATTTTATCGGCTGTCTATCAGATGAATAAGTCGGGGCAAAACGGAGTGGGGGGGATATACTTCTAACCCGAAGAACAGGCTGTGCCTGCCCGAATTTTTCGGGCTAAGTTGTTCGAGCTTTCATCCTGGCTGCCAAACACCAACTGCCTACTGCCAACACAAGTAGCAGTAAAATCAGTTTCTGCCACACGTCGGCCGCAAGCATCAACCAGCCAAAACCAATCAACGGCAACAGGCTAATTCTAACTATAGCCTTCAAATATGGTCGGCTGGCGATATACTCAGCCACAGGAGGACTATATCGATAGTAAAGCTCAACGAATTTTTTCCCAAGTGCATTCGGCAGCAAATAAACATCCCGGAAGCGCGACAGTATTCTAACCTGGCGGGCTAACGGAGTCCCATAGGCGGCAGTGGCAATAAAGCAAAAACCACTGCTACCGCTACTACTTGCAGCATCACCCCCATCTTCAACAGCACCCACAGCAGGACTGACAGTATCATCACCAGGGTCGACAACAGCTGGGGGATCCTTTGTGGTAATAGTAGCCATATTAGTCGCCTCAGATGTGCCGAATCTATTATATGCCCGAACGGTATAAAAATAAACGGTACTCGGAGTCAAACCCGAATCCCTGAAACTGGTGATATTTGAATTAGCTAAGCTGGTAAGCAGATTACCATTGCGATAGAGCTTGAAGCCTTCCTCATTATCGGCATTATCCCACCAATCCAATCTCAGGCTGTCATCAGATAGAGGGGTAATAGTTAAGTTGGTAGGGGCTGCCGGAGGTTCTCCACTTACAGCCAGAGTATATAAGCTGAAATGATTTACTTCCACGAACACCGCCTCCTGGTCGGCCGAAGCCAACGGCACATCTTCCCATCCCAACCCGTCATTACAAGAAGAAATAAGTTCATCGCAGGTGTAGACTTGCAGTTGATATGGATCAGCAGAACCGATAACTGACTGTAATAATGCTGTATCATACGGCAAGCCCAGTGTAACCGGTTGGCTAAAGCCCAGTCCCGATGGACTAACATCCAGCACGGATCCCATAACTTTAACCCCAGCCGGTAATCCCGGAGTAACAGCTGACTGCGCCAAGGCAATCACTGCCGCTTGCGATAACGCATTTGGGGGGATTTTCAGGCTTGTTCCATCGGTAGCCTCTATAGTTATAGTTCCTTCACCAGTACCGATCTGCTTCCAGGCTGTCAATTGTGAAGCGGGTTCCAATACCGTAATGGGAATAGTAGTAGTTGCCTGACAACCATTGCCGCTAACCGTAAGAGTTACCACATAAGACCCCGGAATATCGTATTCATGAAACGAAACTTGTGAGGAACTACCCTCACTCCCATCACCAAAATCCCAGCTCCAGGTATTTCCATAACCGGCTTGTCCGCTAAAACTAAGCATAAGCGGAGCCGGACCAACGACTTGATCAACCTCTATGCTTACAGTTGGCGGCCCACCCACCGTAATACTCCAAAGGGTGCTGGCTTCCAAACCACTGTGGTCTCCCGCAGTCAATCTAACAAGATAATGACCGCAGGCATTATACGTATGCGCTGGGTTTTGCTCATATATAACGCCACTGCCATCCCCAAAATCCCAGGCATAAGCAGTAATTCCCCACTCATCATTTGCCGAACCGATAAAAGAGACCTCCTCATCTATAGCCGCTGACTCAGGGGCGATAATCTGTACCGCCGGCACATTCTCATCCAGCGCTCCCCTGGGGCCGCCATCCGCACCCATATCGTTCTGAGTGCCATCCCGGTCATAATAAAATTCGTCTGGATCACCTGTGTTTCTACAGGGTGAGTTAAGTTTTAGATGGTAATTTTGGTTTGCTTCATCAACAAATAAGGGGTCTGAGTTTATGTTGTCATCCCCCACCAAAACGCCGTTTAGGTTATCCCATAAATTATTATATTTATTGTAATCCACTAAAGCCCCATCGGTCTGCAAATCGAATGTATTATGCGCTATGATATTGTTATAAACCGCAAGAGCCGAACCGTTTGCCAGCTTAATGACAGTATTCAGATACAGCAAGGTATTGTTTATAATGTCAGCCGAAGAGTTATCTAAAACAATCCCGCTACCGCCTCCCCCCCGAATTATATTATTGGTAATTTCGACAGATGCAGCGTTATCGCAAATTATCCCACCCACAGCAGGCGGATTTATTATGCTAAAACCCGACAATGTACTATAATCGTCAGCCAACACCGAGAAATCAGATAAATCAAGCGTGCATTCCCGCGGCCTAATCCCGACAAGCTTTACCCCTGGTTTAAGCGGCAAATCGGCGCTGAGCGTATAACTGCCAGCCATAACTCTAACTACATCCCCCACACAAGCAACCTCAAGCGCCGCCGGAATGGTTTTATAGGGATTGCCCTGACGACCGTCTCCGCCAATATCGTCTCCCTGGTCGCCATCTGCATATATAATGGCGGGTGGCTTTAACGGATCACAACCCTGCTCATGTTCAAATCCATTACTGTAACCATCCCCATCCGCATCAGCCCCGGCATCATCTGTTAAGGGATCCAAACCATACTCAACCTCCCAATTATCGGAAATACCATCTCCATCAGTGTCCGACGAACAAGGATCGGTGCCAAGTTCGTATTCCTCTTTATTGGTCAATCCATCTCCATCCGCATCAGCTTCTGCTACATCATTAACTAAAAACGAGCCTAGGCAATCATTGTTCTCTAACTCCCATTGATCAGGCAAACCATTACCATCAACATCCGCATATAATTTAATGTCCAGGTGAGTCTTCTCACCCAGAACCACTTCAATCGGTGAGTAGCTAACCGGCGCATAGCCCACGGCTTCAGCCCTTATCGTATATGAATCTGTAGGGAGACGCGCCAGAGTATAACTCCCGCTAAGGTCATTCTGTACCTGAGCCGACAACTCATCCGAACCCACAGGCCTGGCAGTAATAACGGCAATAGGCGCCGAAGCGGTTATACCCGCTGCTTGCGCTGTTTCAGCGGCAGATACTTCACCAAATACCTCAGCCGATCTGTCAAGCACAAAATCTATACCGGCTGTCTCACTTCCTTGAGAGACCAACACCTGGACAGCGCTGTTTGCATTAGATTGCGCATCATAAAATTCTGGCACATAAAAGGTGCCAGAAGTTGACGCCTCTATAATATAAGTACCGGTTGGCAAACCATCGATCATATATACGCCGTTGCCGGTGGTTTGTCCGGCTGAGGCATACTTATAATCCACATTTCCTTCGTAATCCACGCCCAATATATTATATGCCAGCATAATTATACCAGGCACCCCAAGCCCACCGGCTTCTATTACCGTCCCGGAAATAGATCCGCCACCCGCCAGATCAAAGTTTATCCCGCTCGAGCCTACCTGTAGCCTCTCACCTGAATATATTGACTATGCCTCGTTATATACTTCTCCAATATAAGGAAGCCCGTACGTATTGCATTCAATTACATAATTCGTATATGTTGTATATGGCGCTGTCGGCAAGCCATCAATTACGTAAGTTCCGTCACTCAGAGTTTCTGTTCCAGTAATATATTGAAATTCATAATTGTTCCAACTGCCTACGGTGGTCTCAAGATAAGCTGACATGGTAAGCCCGCCTATCCCAACCCCCCCGGAGGTTACCACACCACTTATGCTGGCTCCCGCTGTCAAGGCAAAATTAACGTTTGCCTGCGGCGCTGTCAATAGCGACGCAGTATCCATGCCAATAACATTATTATAGAACAACCCAACATAATTAGTGCCATACGTATTGGCTTCTACTATATATTGCCTGCCAGACCATAGTCCGCCAATGCTGTAGGTTCCATCCAGGCCCGTCCTTATACTTTTATAAAAATGATATTTTTTCCTATCCGGCCTGGCCTCCCAATTGGGGTCATATTCATAGGCATTGACCGTAATGCCTCCCATCCCAACACCTCCAACGGTTACTACACCGCTAATGCTCTGTCCCTCCGCTAACTGTATATCCTGATTGGCGGCGTCACAGTTAACCACAGTAGCGTTCTCAAATGCATAAACATTCTGGTAAAATTCCTTGACGTAATTAGTACTATAGGTAATAGCCTCCAGCCTATACTCTCTTCCATCGGCCGGCAATCCCTGAATTATAAAAAACCCATCTTCTTGTAAACCAGTAGTTAAAGGGTCATCTGCCAAAGTAAGCGCGTTGTTTGTCCATGCAAAACTATAGGCATGATATGCCTCTACTGTAATTTTATTTATACCGAGACCTGCTCCATCTACGACCCGGCCGCTGATAGAACAGCCGGTTTCCATGGCAAAGTTTATACCAATTACATCAGGTACACTTGAAGTAAGCACAACCGGAGTTGGATAATACGCACTAACATATGGAGTGGCATAGGCATTAGCATCTACGAAATATGATTCATCCAGCGGAAGTCCACTAATAGTATAGCTGCCATCATTTGCGGTGAAATTATTGCTCACATAACGGCCACCCCCGGTATATGCGGTAACTGAAAGCCCCGGGATACTGCTGCCTGTGGAACTGTCAGTTACCGTGCCACTTATACTTCCCCCTGATTCCAGGCAGATAGTTCCCACATTTATTAATTGACCGGCAGTCACTAAAAACGTCCCATCGTAAAACTTGCTGTTATAATTTGTACCATAAGCTACGATTTCTATCTTATAGTTTTTCCCGCCTTTTAATCCCCCTTGATGGAAGTTACCGTCGGCATCGGTATAGCTAACATTGACCCAGACATGGTTATCTGCATAAGTATACACACCTAAGCCTTTTATCCCCAGACTCGAACCAAGCAAGCAATCACCCAGAACAGTTCCTTCGATAGCTCCCCCCAACTCAAGTGCAAAATCTACCCCAGTCTTTACTTCCGTCTCAGTTACTATTATATTATCCGAATACTGGTAGACATAACCGCATACATCTATTCCATTGCTACAATTACCGACTGATGCCCCATATGCCTGGGTAACATATTCTCCAGCAGGTAATGGGCCTATATTTATTGCACTAGAAATGCTGTAGCCACCGGTGATATGATCTGTGACATCATAAGCATTTGCAAAATTACCGCTATTCGCTTCGTAGAGATAAACAGGTACGCCACCAATAGGACTTGTGATAACACTGTCTGTCACCGTACCGGAAATTGTAGCTGCCTTAGCAGAAGCAAATGGATTAATGCCAACTATCAATATTATCACAAACAACCAATGCAATGACTTTTTTCCAGTGTTTTTCATTCCAACCCCACAACTGAACAAACCGGGCACAGCCCGGACTAATTAGGTAAAACCGTTAGGGCTAACACGCCCCCTGCCGCCTTGCAGGTGGAAGCGGGGGCTTGCGTTTATCGCAAATCCGACTATATAATTTCCTACACCGGAACAAACCCTACTCCACTGAAACATCTCAAAAAATAAGCACATATTTTTATCTATATGATTATACACTTATAAAACATAATTATCAACTGTTTTCATAATATTCAGCTAAACATTAACTTGTGGTTGACAAGCTTTACAAGCTACGTTATAATTTTCTAAATAAAAATATGTGCTAAAATAATCAATATGATCATGATAACTAAGGACTCCAAAATGCTAAAATATTACATTTTAACCGGCTTATTACTCATCAGTTGGGGATTTGCTTGTGCACCTAAACCAAAAACAATAAGTATGGCTGATGGAAAATATTTACAAGTGACCAGCCAACACGAGAAAGCCATTAAATTATTTAAGGATTTTCTGAAGTCCAATCCGGGGTCGCCTTATGTACCTGAAGCCCAATACTTGATCGGTGATTCTTATGAACGGCTTAACCAACCTGAGCTGGCTTTAAAAGCCTATAAAAATGTATTGGAAAAGGACCCCAAGAGTCCTTACGCCGCCCTCTCCTATCGCCAGATTGCCAAGCAATACGCCGCGAAAGAAGAATATCAAAAAGCTATTGAGAATTATCAACGAGCCTTGCAGGTGTCAAACAGCAGCGCCAACGTAGAAGACTGTACTTTTGCTATTGCTCAAGTCTATCAAAACGGTTTAAAGGATTATGATGCCGCCCTTAGAGAATACCGCAAATTAGCGGGTGATTTAAAAAATCCCCGCATTACAGTTTCAGTTTATCTCAACATGGGTAAGATATTTAAGCAAAAGGGAGAAAATGACAAAGCCCGGGCTGCTTATCAAACCATTATCAACAAGTATTCCTGGAGTAGCCACCTTCTTGAGGCTAAAAAAGAGCTGGAAAAACTCAACTAGAAAGTTTGCGGCGGTATTAATCAGCTTGATAATAGGTATTTTAGCAGCGTCTCCAGTGCTTGCCGGTCAGTTGCGTTCACCTTGGCCTGCAAAAAAGGCGAGTGTGCGGGGAGGGCGTAGCGCCCCCTCAACGCCAGGGATCGTATTTGACTTTTATGTGAGATTGTTCCAACGCTATATCTCCCCGGTTGATGGAACCCGTTGTCAGCTATATCCTACGTGTTCGCGATATGCTCGTATTTGCCTGCAAAAACATGGCGGCATAACCGGCTTTTTCATGAGCGCTGACCGACTTATGCGAGACAACTGGGGCGTAGATCAATACCACTCGCTGATACTTCATCATGACCGGCTGTACTACTATGACCCGGTGGCAGATAACGATTTTTGGCTTCACTAAACCGCTTTCCAGCAATGAACAACTTCGGCATGGATATCTTAGAAAAATTAACCCTAAAAGAAATGGTGGAAATAAAGCTTAAGCGGGTAGTGCAAAATGCCGCCGCACACAATGGAAAAGGCGATCTGTATCATCAAGTAATAAGGGAAGTCGAGGAATCGCTAATCAGGTTGACCATGGAAAATGTAGCCCACAAACAGACCAAAGCCGCTAACATCCTGGGAATTAATCGCAATACCTTACGCAAGAAGATTAGGGATTTTAATTTATAATTACATCCAATAAGGAATGGACGTAAACCATCAGCCTCAACATAAAGGCTTTTTAACACGGGAGAGAGGGTCAAGTCTTGTATTGCCACATTTTATCCTCCCTCCCTTTTTTATCACCCCGTTTAGTAACATTTTCACACACACAGTCAGTGTTATATCTTGAGCTGAAGCGGTAGCTCCTCGACCACCATCAAGCATTTGCCTTATAAACCTCTAAGCTTTCTAATATCTAACCTGATCTATTCATAAATTCAGACTGGGGTTGCAAGACACCCCTTGTGAGATAAGGTTTATGAGCCAAGGCTTATGAGCCAACGTCCTATAAAACTTTGTTTGCCCGAGGCGGCTGATCAGGAAGCTGATAAATTTATATTTTTCAACTAAATATCGATCTGCGCACAACAATACCCGAATTTTTCGGGCTAAAAATCACCGAGGAATAAGAGCCAGCTTGACAAGCCAGCTTGCGGGCCTTGACTTTTTGAATATAATACCCTACAATTCGGTATAATTCATAGCTAACAGGGTTATACCAGCAACTAGTGTAGGTTGGGCTAAACGGAGTGAAACCCAACCTACCTTATAAACTAAATTAATCTCATGAAAAAATATA
>JAJRUU010000259.1 GCA_024277605.1 bacterium | reverse complement strand
CATATTTATCAGCTACTTACGCAATGTGATTACCAAAAAACTGAAACATCTGGTTGTATCCAGTTGAATTTATTCGATTATTAACCGGACAGTAGTGAAACAACATAAATATTTATATTTGCCATTGACATGGATACCCAATGATTGTATATTTTACGCTAATATTAAACGAAAATACAGTTTACCCCGAAAAATTCGGGTTTTGTTATGGGCGAATCGATATTTAGTTGAAAAACATAGATTTATCAGCTTCCTGCTCCTATCCCCTTGGGCAAACAAAGTTTTATTGGACGTTGGCTTATAAGCCTTGGCTTATAAAACTTATCTCACAAGGGATGTCTTGCAAACCCAGCCTGAATTTATGAATAGGTCGGGTTTAATGAATTGGGTGCAACCCAAATAGCCTCAGGTACTTTTTATAGGAAATAGCGTCTCTATGAGAAAAACATGTTATAGCTTAGCCCTTTTACTTTTTATAGCTTTTTGGGGCTGCAGCACACCACAAATTAAGACCACGATTTTAAAACCTAAAGAATCGGATTTTAGAAGTTATTCTATACTAAAGATAACTGATTTAGCAAATGCGCCTGACGTTGAAGCCTTAATCACATTTCCAGACCGATTGGCCGAAGAAATCATGGACAAGGAATTATTCAAAAAGGTGGAGAGGATCGAAAAAGTAACCAGGGCTTCCGGCGACAGGCACACCTTAGAGCTTAAATTAACGGTAGCGGATTATGACCCTGGAACAATGGATAAAGGGGTTTGGTGGGGAGGCCGCATTGCCATCCAGTGTTCCATCATAGAGAAAATAACCAATAGCGAGATATTCAGATCTGAAATAAGCAGCCCCTTGGATGTATATATGATGAGGAATTTCGAGCGCGGTTTTGTGGATGTCAGTAACCGTATAATTGAAGAAACTGCAAAGCTTATCGAGCAAAACTGGTAGCCCGATCTATTCATAAACTCAGGGTTTCGCCAGACGCCTTGTGAGATAAGGTGCATGAGCCAACGTCCAATAGATCTTTGTTTGCCCAAGGCGGCAGGAACATGAAGCTGATAAATCTATGTTTTTCAACTAAATATCGATTCGCCCATAACAAAACCCGAATTTTTCGGGGTAGATAAATTCCCCGAAGCAAATTATTTCTTACCGAATATTCCGAATAAACCTTTTTTAGCGTCCGCTTCAGGTTTCTTAACCCCATCCGACCCAGCCTTACGACGGGGAGATGAGGACACTGCCCCTGTTTCCAGGCTGCTATACTCATCAACCGCTACACCTCGTACACCAAAAGCAGTCCGCTTCAGTTGATCTATTAAATCTACCGACCCCATTATGTTCTGCTTTATATGCTTGATGAGTGAATCCTCTTCTTGTTCGCTTAAAGAGATACTCAGCTCCTGCTGTAAGATATTTAAATTGTAAAGTTTGTCCCTTCCGCTAAGCCCCAAATTCATTATTGTATCTAGATAGAATCCTCTTATCTCCTGTTGAGTTTCATCTTTTGGGCTCGAATTTTCCCAGTTGTTCTGATCCAGAATTTTCAAGGCAATGTTCACGAATTGAAAATTTGAAAATCCAAGCTTATTCAATTTAATCTTTGAAAACTTATCATAGTAAGCTAATGTATCTGTCTTTTCTAATAAGTCAGCCAGTATACCAAAATATTTTTCCACCCGTTGTCCATCCCTGACCTGTTCATATTCTTCATCCAAAACGTCAGACTCCTGGATGGCTTTAATCAGGGGATGTATATCGCTGGGGTCCAGCTTAATGTTAAGTTTTTCCAGCACGTCCAGGTCGTCTTTGATTTTTTCCCCGCATTCAGCATCAGCCAGCAACATTACCATTTTTTTTATCACAAATTCTTTGACAATTTCTACTGCCTCACGATTTAGCCCTAAGCCTTCTGTATTCATCACCCCTTATCCTCTTTTTAAGATAGATTAAAGAAAAAATATTCTCATTTTTAATCAGTGGCGGCTACAACCATTTCTTCCATAGCATCTACTAAATCCACCAATCCTTCAATTCTCCCCTTTACATATTTGCTCAACTCGTTTCTCTCATTGGCGGTAATGGAAATTTTTAATCGATTATGCAAAATGTCAAGATTAGAAATTTTATGTTCCCGGTGTAATTTTGGATCTAAAAAGGTGTGAAAATAAAATTGCTTAATCTCCTGGCTGGTGTTTTCACTAATAGCCGTGTGATTCCAATTTTTATGATCCAGAATACTTAAGGCCACCGTCACAAAATCATAATTAGCATAATTATATTGCCCCAAGTTTACGGCTAAGAATATATGGTAAAAGTCGGCTATCCGGGTTTCACACAAAAATTCAATCGCTGTTTCAAAATAACGCTCTATCCCTTCGCCATTTTTGATTAATTTATTCTCATGGTCACAAAGCGGGGAAGAGTTGATTGCCTCAATGAGGGACAAAATGTCATCCGGTTTAAGGGTTATACTCAATTCATCTAATATGCCTCGGTTGCGGCTTGTTTTCTCCCGATTTTTATCATCCGGCAACAGACAAATCACTTGCTTGATAATGAATTCCTTGATTATATCCTTTGTGTCCTGATTGAGTTCCACGGACTTGCCGTTATCTTTAAGCCAACTCGTATCGTCAAATATATTTAAACCAATGCCGACATAATCAGAATCTGAAAACCACTCTTTGGCCATATTTATTTTAGCGAATTGTGCATAAGTTTCCGCATGGGGCAAATCACAAAAAAACAACGAAAGCGCTTCAAAAGCGCCCGAAATTTCTGCTTCTGAAGTATTAGTCAAGCTCCCCTGCGGCGTTATACTGCCTTTTAGAGCTACCACAAACGGTTTTAAATCTTCAGCAGATAACACAATGTTTAGTCGATTCAATATACCCCTAACTTTTTTTAGCGCTTCTAAGTTATCGGGATTACTTAAACGGGCTTGTATTTCGGCAAATATAAAATTTATTACCGCTGTCCTGGAAGCTGGATTGAGCTTGGTGTATTCTCCGCCTTCTTTTACCCAATTATTATGATCGAATAACTTTATGCATAAGGAGCTGAACTCGTCTTCGGTAGAAGCTATGTTGTCGGCTTCCAGTTCGGACAGGCACCCATAAGCGGTCAAAAAGATTGACCCTTCAAAAAAATGCTCAAGCAGGATGAAAAATACACTTTTGTTGGCGGAAGAGCGTTGCATCAGTGTGCTTATTTCGGCTACAACCGGCGCCCAATCCTCTTCTAGAAAGGTTAGCTTAGCGCTGTCTGCATGGTGTTTTATGGTTTTTATAAAGTTTAAATCAGAATGAAAATTTTTGCTATCGGCAATTTCTTTCAGCAAGTGCCGGATAGTAACGAGCGTAATTTCCTTTAAGTCGGGTTGCTTTTTTTCCGCCAGTGTGGATAAGATCATTTGAATTTCCAGTCTGCCCAGAGAGTGTAACATCTTTTGATATTCCCGGGTCAGTTGCGGGCTCTTTAAAAGCTTTTCAATCTTTTTTTTTACCTCTAATTTTAGTTTAGAGGATGTTTTTATCTTATATCCACGATTGCTTAAAAAATCGTAAATCCCTGAATACACTCCGCTATACAACTCGGCCCCAAATAAAGCGTTCATTGGGTTTTTTTGCAGGCGTAAGCGCTCCATCAGGCTTGCAAACTTTTGTATGGACTTCTGCGGTAACTCAATTTTTATTTTGAGCAGCAGGTTTTGTTCATCAATTTTACTGTACATACCCAGCAGCACAAAAACAACCGCAACTCCAGCTTTGTCAAACCGGGCAATAGCTGCCTTGGGAGAGCTAAATATCCCACTTATCTCAGGGCCGATGCAATTTACATCATTAACCGGTTCAATTTGACATTGCACCTTATGCTGGGTAATTTCCAACTCACCCGCTAAACTTGAAACCCTGATGTTTATGTAGTCCGAGACAAAAAGCTCAAAGAAAGGCAATAAATTGTCTTTTGCTCCTCGGTGAATGGTCACCTCACTCCGATAATAGGCTTTCTCCAATATTTCGGCAAATTCAGGTTGAGAAGTGGTATCCAAATCTATTAAACTAAACCTCAATCCTTTGAGTTCTTTTAAAGAGTACAGACTCGAGCTTTCCGCCTGAGGGCTCGAGCCTTCCGCCTGGCCCCCTTTTAATCTAATGACAGTTACCCAATCTTCTTCCAACAAACCGAACAGTTCTTTTTTAGACAACTTTATATCCTGGATATTACTCAGTATACTTGTTGCGGGCGAGAAGGGGTCGACCAGGGCCAGCAGATCCTGCAAATCTTTCGATGTCTTTACAACACCTAATTCTTTTTTTAGTTTGTTATATTGATTTTCAAAGTAATTATAGACATAGGTAGTGCTGTTTTCACCGTCCGGTTTAAATTCCAGCTCCTGTGAGTTGAATAACTCCTGCATAGTAACCCGCAACTCACGCCGTTGGTAAGTATTTTCAGGATCAATTTCATTAAACAGCAGGGAGATCCCAATGGGCTTTTTGAATCCATAATTACATTTCTGGCTTTTGTGATAAAAGTTGCCGGCTAACAGTTGATTTAAACTCAGTAGATTAAACATGATTATAACTCACCTAAAAGTAGAATAGTAAGCTCCTGTAACATTTGAGGAATTTTGTGATTGTTCTGCGTCTGTATGTCCAGGTACCTTATTTTATGATGGCTGAAGAAGTTGAACATATCATGCCTTCTTTCAGCAGCCTTCGCATTATGTTCCTTGATCATATCATTTGACAGGCGCACCTCTTGTTCCAGATCCGCTTCCATGTTTTTACAATGCTCATACGACAAGGTAACGGGTGAGGATAGCTTCTGCTGGGGAAACTCGATCTCCAGTGGATCGTTGATAACTCCCATTACCACAGGGCATCTATAGCTTAGTTCAAGCAAATAAGGTTTTATGTCTTCTATCCCTTCTAAAAAGTCCGACAGGAACAACACTACACATTTTTTGTGCTTGTGCACAAAGTTTGTAAGCATATCCAAATAGCCCTCTTGCTCAACATACTTATCGTCACTGATGGCTTCAGTGTAGAGTTTTTGGAAGTGTTCATCCATATAGTGTAACGCAAAAGAAGGGAAGCGGTTGTCATTGGCGGCTTGGATTACATGTTCCTGCCGATTATTGAAAAAAGTGACACTGGCTTTAAAACCGCTTTGGATAGCCGAATCCAAAAAGGCATAGGTCATGTATTTTAGAGCGTACAACTTGGTTTGGCGGCAGCTTTCTTTAATGTCCTTTATTTGATCGCCATATACAAATTGACCGGCTGCCGCCAGCTTGGTTAATGGCCAGCGATAGAGCATGGAAAGACTCATATCGGCAAAGATGACAAAGTTCAACTCCCGCATTGGGTTGAAACTCTTAGCCAGCACCTCTTCGTTCATGATAAAAAGGGGTAGGTTTTTGAGCTGTTGCGGACTTAATCTGTCAAATAGAATAAGATCCGTACTGCCGCCGATTTCGAAGACAACCGGGGCGGAAAATTCACAGGACCTCTCCGTACTGAATGTGTCTCTAAAGACATCCCCTAAAAACATCCGGGTAAGTTTTTTGGCGGTTAAGACTATTTCATTGGTGATCTCAGCCATGATATCTTCAGAGCCCTTCCTGAGCTGCTCCCCAAAGATTTCCCTTACCGCCTGCTCTTTATTTTCCCTAAGACCAGCAAATCTCATAGAAATATTTCCATCAATTCATTTATGACATCAGTAGAGTCGATGTTTAGTGTTTTGGCCTGGATATTCACCCGGATTCGATGGCGTAATACATCATGAATAACCCGCTCAACATGTTTTTCATTCACCAGCTGTTCACCCTCCAGAAATGCCTGACAGAGTGCTGCCTTAACCATATTTTCCTGCCCCCTGGGGCTGGCTCCACTGTCAATATAGTGAAACACATCGCTGTTAATCAGTTTTCTGGCTTTAACGTTTTGTTTTTTCAACATATTCAATCTTATTTCAAGCTGCTTTGGGTCGCTGGTAAAGCCCTTGGATCGGGCGCTGTCGGCAAGCTGAAGATTGGAAAAATAGATGATATTGGCTATTTTTTCAATCATATCCTTTTTTATGTGCTTGAAGGTGCCGTCTTTGTCCTTTTCGAATATCTTCCTGCGGCACTCACGCAAAAAATATAGGCCTAAAAGATGATCACCCTTTTTTTCCTCTGCGTCAACCTTCTTTTTGGGCTTATCGGCAGCGCTGGCAAACGATTTATTGTAATCCTGAAGCACCTTCATCGATATATCCTGTAACGTTTCCAGGTTGGGATAATAGACCAATGTTTTAAAGCAGAACCTATCCACCTGGGCCTCGGATAACGGATAGGTACCCTCCATCTCTATGGGGTTCATAGTGGCGAACACGTTAAACTGGATAGCCGATTTATTGTCCAGATCGATTCTTTCCCTACCGAAGGGAGGCGTAAATTGTGAACCTAGAAATTTAGTCTCAACCTGGTGCCGTATAGCTTTGGTGTCTTGCCCGAAGGGGGTGATTTGCCGCTCCGCCATGGACTCCAGTAAAGCCGCCTGCACCCGGGCAGGCGCCCGGTTTATTTCGTCGGCTAACAGGAAATTGGTAAACAGCGGACCGTCAAGCCACTGGGTTTCAAAATGCTCTTTATCGCTTTACATCTTTAAATCCCGCTTGCCGATCAAATCCGACGGCTGCATATCCGGAATAAACTGTACCCGGTTAAAGTGCAGTCCTATTTCGTTAGCCAAATTCTTGATAGCGGTGGTCTTAGCCGTTCCGGGTAAGCCTTCGAGCAATATATGCTCATTTATAATCATCGCCATTGCCAGACGCTCATTCATCTCCTCCTGGCCGACAATTGTGATCTCGTACTTCCCGTTTAGAATATCCAATAACTCTCATATTCTGCCGGAACAATATTCGTAACTCATTTCCTGATTACTGCTTTGCCCATTTTCTAAAAATCGAATCATGCTTCATTCCTCATTTATTGTCTAAAACCGAGCGCTCCTTTAGAGTCCGCTCTTAACTATACACTCTTCTTACACTATAATCAACAACCCTAATTTTTAGGACGCCCTATAGGGGGTTAGACCCTGCTGTAGGCGCTAACTTGTATTTGCTCAATACCTGCAATGTTTCAATAGCTTACTAGAATACATAAGTGACCGGATAATGAAAAATACACCTATTACGCACCACACCATAAAAAAGCCATCTACAATATTTTGATAGTCTAACAGAAAAGAATAGCTAAATATCCCTGTCGCCTCACTCGGCAACGTCTTTAAAACCGGAAGCCCGATAGTTAAAAATATAGAAACCGTCAGAATAGGCAATAAGATAAAATCGAAAAGATAGCGGTCAATATTTCTCAACCAGGCCGGTTGCTCAAAGGAAAACAAAACATCCTTCTCAGCGCTGGTGCGGCTCAGCAAGACCAGATTAATTGCCTGAGGGATTATATATACACAAACGGCAAACACCAGCGAAATAATGAAGGCCGTTAGAAAATTCCCATAAATAACCCATTTTGCTTTTGTATATTGTATATATAAATACAGAAATAGCTGCGCCGCCAAAATTACTAAGACAATAAAACCATCTGCCAACAGCCTGTTCCAGCTGAATTTGTAATTCACATGATATTTGTAACGATATAATAACCAGGCAAAGATAAGCCCCAGCAAACTGGCAGTTACCGGCAACAAGCTGGTAACTGCATTTGCCAGCTTCTCTTTATCATGGCCTATAAAAATAAACTGATCTACAAAAACATCGCTGATCAACTTAAGCGCCTTCAAATTCCTATCATTATCAGCCAGGCTGAAGTATTTGGAGCGCGTAGAGTTATAGTCTGTTTTTAAATCTTCGTTTTTTATCCAATTATCTTTTTGATCAAACTCCAAGCCATCACACTTACAATCTTGCTTTTGATCGTCACAAACTGAAGACATGCTGTTACCCACGTGTTCCATGCAATACATGTCGCGAGCATAAGTATAAATAAAGAAGTCCTGGTATTCAATTTTTTTGGTTGAGCGGGATTTGCTACCAGATTCTTGTATCATCTGCATATATTGTTTTTCTTTATCCCGGATATAATCCATCAAGGTTCGCTGTTTGGCAATTTCATCGAGGCTGGGAACGGAGTCTTTCTCCTCAAATACCTTTAATTCGTTTAGCTTTTTGTTATATTTATCCTCCAGATCCTTATCCATTTTTATATTTAGCTCTTTATAGTAACGCTGATTTTCCGCCTTAAATTTTTCAACATTAAAACTTTTATTGGCGTTTAAATTAACAATCATCTCAGAAATTTTGGATAGCAGCACCAGCTTTCCGGTTTCAGAGTAGTAGATTTTATCTTCGGATTTCGGTAGATTTGGGTACAGGATGGCAAAAACCCTTAAATATTGATCTTTTTTCTTGTAAAAGTAACTGATCCGCTTTAGTAGTTCCCTTATGTTCTCTTCATAACCCTCATCCGCATCGGTTAAAATAATGATAAAGCGCTTCATATTTTTCGTATCGCCTTCCGACTTTTTCTCTTCCAGCAGCTTGATCAATTGCATGAGGGGCTTGATCAAGGAGGATTGACCTTCATTCTCACGGTGTATGCGGCGAATATCCGCCAGGTTTTTATTAAAATCCGTGGTAATCTCGCCAAAACGTCCCTCACTTAACGGTGTTAACTTGTCGAATTCCGTATTTTCGTCATAGGTAAAGGTATAAAATTTATAAAAATAATCGGATTTTTTAAGTTCTACGAACTCCCGAATAGGAATCGTAGCCGCATCAATCCCACTACGCAGCCGATTAACATAATACAATACGCTATCCGATAACTTCTCGCTTAAGGCCCGCCCCATATAGAGTTTGGATGATACATTATCAAAAATATCACTGCTGAGATCAGTTGATATTTGGGTAAAATTCAGCATTCCAGGTTCTTTGGACTCGAAGTACAAGCCTGTATTGGTATCCACAAAGAAGTGTACTTCCGCTCCTTCAAAAAAGGCGGTTGAGGTCAGGATATTGTGCTTTAAGTGCGTCAGGTAAACAAATCCCGAAATGGCGATAATATAGCTCAAAATACCCATAAAATAGAATGAAACATTCTCCTCTCGCAACATGCCGTATTTTTTAAGTTGTTTGATAAATATTGGCGAGATTAGAACGAACAGTGTAAAGCCTATAAAGGAAAAGGTAATAAGGGGTGAGTATTTCTTTTGAATAATACGTTTTCCGATAGAATTATCTGTGCCTTGGTACGTCGAGGCCAGTTTAAACGGCTGCTTATAGTTCTCGGGAGTGGTTAGCTTAAGCTGAAATTCCAGAGAGAAGTTTCCACCATCTATGCTCACCCGGTGTACTATTATTTCCGCAATCGCAACCTTTTTATATTTGGAAAGATCTTTTAAACTGGAAGAATAAGCGGCGGGGTCTTTAAGCTCGGACATCTCTTTGAACAAGCTTTTCAGCGTCCGTATATCATGATCGCTTTTTTCCGCAATCGTAATATTTAAGTTTGCCTTTTGTTTGTTTATATTATTAATTCGGTTAATGACGGAATCGTTATATAACGCTGTCAGGTCATATTCGGTTTCATTCTCTATCCGTCCCCAAAAAATAGCATCGTAATCCTTGAGAATATATTCCTGATATATAAAATCTGCGCATTTATTATAAAAACTTTCCAGAGCCGCCTGATAGGTGTCGGCGGCATAAGCCAGTCCCTCCAGGGCCATAAGAGTAAGCGCAAAGAAGACAAGGACTTTAGTTAGATATGTCTTTTTTCTCATTTTTTGCCGGTTTATACTTGTTATATATTTCAATATATTCCTGCATATAAGTGGCATAGCCGGAGCGGTCGAAATCGTACTCTTCGTCTGCCGGATTTACTTCTTTCTGGGGGAGTAGGTAAACAGCCCCCAAGGTGTATTTCAACAGGTTTACAACTTTAGCTGCATCTTTTTCACTTGCCTCGATGTTTTTCCACAATGTCCTCAGCTTATTCATTACCATCGGTTTTTCTTCACGATTGGTAAATTTGTACTTTCCGTCTTTGTGGGTCAGCAAGAAAGGGCTCAAGTTAGGAAAGGTACGGCTTAAATAATACATCGGTTTTAGATAAGCTTCAAGTCTGTCGGCCTTATTTTTCAGAGCCTGTTCCATTTCAGACATAATAGCATTAAACATCACCAGTTTTCTATCTTTATAAAATTTAAGTAAATCGCAATCATCACAATATGCTTTATAGGCACAATAAGTTTTGAATGTTTTAATTAATGAGTTCTGGCCGGTATCCTTTGTGTGTTCGCCCTTTAAGTATTTATATATATAGCCGTCAAAAGCGAAAAATTTACTCTGCTTATTAAATACACCAGTATCAAATTTTTCTTCAAAAAATCCAAAACCTATATCGCCATTAAAATATTTTGTAAGCCTTCCCCGACCGTTTTCAACCACAATATTTGATTTCTTGCACAACTGGTCATACGTTTTTTGGGTTTTATCTAGATAAACAAATTTTCTTAATAAATAAAAAAAACAAAAATCAAAGTTTTTTTCATTTTGAAGCCATTTTTTATTTATATCGGCTATACTAACCGCTCCTGGTTGTACATAACCGGCGAAGGGAATGACAATGGGATACAAATAAGCATACTCCTTCACTCGGTCAGGGATTAAATCAACCTTCAACGGTTGGTAAATCTTAGTAATCCGCTTTCTTTTATTTGCGTCTTCAGCTTCAAGTTGGTCGAGCCTTGCATCTATCTGATCGTTATGTTTTTTGCGTAAATTAACCACCATCAAAAATTCTTTAAGCGCTTCTTTTTCCAGGCCTTTTTGGTCGATATTATTCAGAATGCTGCTAATCTGCTCTCCGCTGGTAACCTCTCTTTTGATTTGTTCGTTTATTTTACTTAGATTACTAAGCAGGGGCTTTTCCTGGTCTTCTATTTTCTTTTTAATAGAATCCCTGAAGTAATCTACTAATGACCCGGCAGAGGCTGTATTATGCTGAATACATAACAGCCCGATGATGATCAACAAACACAACCTGTAGCTACTATGGTGGTGGTTCGACCTGGAAAAATCGAATTTTGGCTTATAAACGAGTTTAAGCCATCTCAGGCGAGAAATAATTTTATAATAAGTATTGATCAAAGACAGCATTTTTTCCGGTTAGTTGCTATTTGCTATTTTCCATATATCATCCTCAACAAAGAGGCGTCTTAATTCCGGGCGGTCAGCTAATTTCTGCGCAGATTTCCAAATAAAATCATACACAAGATAAAAATCATCCGCATAGAGGTCACTATCCGCAATAGGCTTAATCTCTTCCTTCTGATTATCATAAAACATTTGGCCGATATATGCTTGTTCCGGCTCTAACCCCCTACCCTCAAACACGCTGAGCATAAGCTTAATAGCCGCTTTTTTATAGGCTTTGATATAATCGACATCTGAGTTCGGATAAGTCTCCAGCACACCCTTTAATCCCAAATTACCCCCTGCTTCTCCACTGCACAGCTTGAAATAATTTAACAAGCGCCCGTTTAATTCACTCTTTTCAGCATAGAAGGTTTTATTGAATTCCCGGATTACATCCGGTTTAAATTCAATACCGGTTTCTTTGTCGTTTAAAAAATTTCCGGTAAAGTAAAAATTGTGGTAGTCCTCAAAAAAGGCTTTATCCGGCTGCTTGGCTTCTGCCGCTAAGCGGTCCAGCAGCACCTCCCACAGTTTTTGAATTCCACGTGTCGAGCTGAACTTGTTATATGCTTCTGGAAACAGCATCTTTTGATTTTGGAGAAACTCCTCAAGTTTTGCTTTTATCTTCTGGGGTACGTCTTTATCGGCGGCCAACTTTATAGCTTTTCTTATTATATCATCATATGAGTTTATTCTGGCATGCTTTTGACTTTGCGCAATACCTGCTGCTGTCGAAGCGCCGCTGAAAAAATACTGCCCGATAAGCTCGTCATCGGCGCCCTTTAACACACCCAGATTCAGCACAAACCCGGCAAAGGTTTTTTCCATAAAATCATGGGCGCTGTATGATTTCACCTCGGTTGTTGGAATGAGTAAGTCAAAATCCAGTAAACTGTATTCAAACTCGCGCTTTATTTTGAAAATATCATCATTTTTATTGTCTATAGCGTCAAACAATGCTTCCCAGGCCATGAAATTATATAAAATCAACTTAGTGGAGATTTTGTTTATATATTCCGTCATTAATTTCTCGTTTGCGTCTTTATGTAGGGTTACAAATTTATTATTAAACAACGCCAGTGGATATCGTATATCATCTACAATCAATAATGCAATAACGTCTTGATCCTTTAGCGGAGCTGTCTGACTGACAGTCCCCAACAGCGGTAGCCGATGATTATATAGATCAAGCGCTCTGTCAATTTCCCGATATGCGTACAGCCCATTCTTCAGACTGATTTTTTCTTCACTATTTAAGGTGTCTAAAAAAGTCTCCAGACTACGGATAAGGAAAAAAGTCATTTCATCTCTGTCTGGATCTAATACCCGGCGTATCGGCGCATCTTTATCAATTGAGCTTAGGCGAAGGGCTACCGCCTCGCTCAAGTTATTAATCCTTGGCACATCAAGTGGATAAAGCGTCGCTAAATCAGTATTGGTGATCCCCGCCTGGCTTAACAATATCTTTAAACTGTTTTCATCCACTAATGTTTTATTCGAAAGGCCCAGTTTAAGCTTTTCGCTAAGCACCCTTTTTTCTCCGGCTCTTCCAGGAGGCTTAAGTTCTTTTTGTACAGGTCATTGGTGACGACATAAAACGATATTTGCAGGTCTCCACTGCGGTAGCTTTTATGTAATCTTAACATGGAGATTAACATATCGGCGATTTCGGCAGATGAACCGGCATCGGCAATACTGTTTTTTAAGCTTATAAAAAGATTTTGTTTTAGCTTATTATAATCATCAATTTCATAGGGCTGGCCGGCATTGTTATATTCAGAATTGGGCAGAAAGATAGCGACTGACACCTTTTTTTCCAGATAGCCCTTGATTTGTTTACGCATTTGCTGCATTAAGTCATCAGTGGTGGTCGTTTCCTGGGAAACCATCATTTGGGGTAGGCGAAAGTTGATTATCTTATCCAAAAACATCTGGCGTACCTCCCCACTAACCTTGTCCCGGCTGGAGACGCTGGTTCCCGCCCCCAAAAAAATCTTGTTCTTCTAATCAACCAGCCTGCCAAGCGGAATGATCCTGCCGATTTCATCTCTCAACGAAAAAGTTTTAATCTCCAGGGGAATCAATAGATCGTTATAAATAAAATCAAAATAGACCATATTATCGTAATAATCAATTTTATTGTTTTCGTAATTTGCATGTTTTATTAAATACCATTTATTGTCGATGTATATCAGCAGGTTGTTCAATATAGCCTTAAAATCGTAAGCTTCGTTCAGCCGCCCTTCCTGGGCCATCAGGACGTTAATGAAAACCGGCAAGTTGATGTTCTTGCTAAGCAAGAGATCGGGCTCTTTCCATATGTTTTTACCCCGTTTAGTATAATAGTTGCTCAGCAATTTGCTAAGGGGAACCTCAGCATTTACAAAATCAAGCGTCTTGACGAATTTCAGGAATTCTGTAAATGACGCTTCCAGTTTCTCCTTATCAAGGCTGTCAATAAAATAAACGAATGGTTTTTCTCCATTATACTCATAGATATTATTCAGCAATCCATTTATTTTTATTAAAGGGAGATATAATTTTGTATAAAATTTATAGGTTGCCGTTGGATCATTTACCTCAGATAACGCCGCCCGTAACTCTTTATCCATACCCTTGAACAAATCCTCGATCCACTTCAGTCTGGCTTCCGAAAGAATAATTTTTCTGCCCGCCTTTACGCCGAATGTTTTTGTAGCTATTCGCTCAAGGACACTATCCAGGTACCTATCATATTCCAACTTTTGCTGAACATCGAGCATGGTTTTTATCAGGCTTACGAATTTGGCCTGGCGATTATATGCGGTGAGACTTTTATTCAAAAGTGGCGGCAGTAAGATATTATTTTCAAATTCCTTGGAAATTATTTTACTTATTTGGGTCAAAGGAAGTGTACCTTTTGGGGAAGCTTTATAGGTATCAGTCAACTTATTTACCTCTCTAATCCAGTCGTGCTCACCAGGGGCCGGATTAGCAACTGAAGAAGACCCGGCTTTTAGCGCATTTGATTGTTGCGCCTTAGCCTTCGAGCCAGACTGACAGGTGCCGGCAAAGGTTTGTTGCTGCTTTTTAAGCAGACTTTTTAGCTCAGTATAATTAGCACACTCATTAAAGCTTGAATCAAGCAGTGTTTCAAATTCTTGAAGGCGATCGGCATTACAGCTATCAACGGCTAATTTGAGTTCTTCTTCTAAACAGCTTACCAGCTTAGAACATTTATCAGCAGAGATTTTCTGAAGAATATCCCGGGCGTTATAGCTTTTAGCCACTTCCTCCAATTTTAGTATCCGGCCTAAGTCACAGCGACTGGCATATTTTTTTAAGTCATCTTGTAAACAGCTCCCCATATACAATTGCTTCGCCTGTAAAATACGATTTTCCATGGCACTATAATCATATCCCAGGCAGTTTTTTTTCCACTTAAACAGGAGTAAATCTTCAATGTCCTGAATCTGGTCAAGATCGCAACTACTGACTCCCTCACGCAACGTGTACTCTAATACATTGTTTAAATTCCGGCACTTCATATCCAGAAATTCTTCCAACATTTTCTGAAAATCAGGAGAATCCTGTATTTCCTTATAGATAAAGGTTTCGAGTCTGTGAATCTCTTCTAAATCATACAATTCAACCAGATGAACCATCTTTTGCGAAACCCAGCGCTTGAAATAATCCGCCCTGGCCTTTTTAACCAATTTCACCAACTTGGAGTTAGTCCCGCAGTTTTTGAGTTCTTCGGATGTAATTAATTTTTCTACTTCAACGATTGACTGCCAATCATCCTGCTCAATCGCCCTATTCAATTTCTCTCCAAAACACTTACCAACAAAAGTGTTGCATTTGTTGTGACGCACCATCTCCCGCATAATAGGGAAAGTAGATTTACCTTTAAAGTTTGCAACTACCTCCTCTTCTTTTAAGAACAACTTTAAATCGCACGCTTTTAAGGCATTACTTATCTTTAATCTAAAACATCTGCCATAATAATTTCTCACTGCCTCTTCAAGACAAACTTCATCCGCCTCATCCTTCTTTTTCCATAAATCTAAAATAGCATCTGAGTCACACGTGTCTATGACATTGTAATAATATAGGCATGCGTCATCATCCGCAGTAGCTTCAACCAGTCGGCTGTGTAATCCGGCAGCCAGCAATAACAAACCCACAACAAGCCACAGGCCGCTCCTGCGAGCAGTCAATCGTCTACATAAACTGTCTTTCTTTTTGTACATTTGAATGAACCTGTAGGATGTATCGATAAGACATTCTCAGCAAAACATTCAAAATACTACCATATACTACCAAAATTAACAAGTTAACCTACGTATAGTTGAAAGAATGCTATATAGCCTGATCAATTCATAAATGGTCAACTTGACAAAAAAGCAGCAAGGATATGTCAAATTGACATTCAATGATAGCCGTTCTTAGGTTTTCCTGGTCCCCTATATATACAAAGACTATTACGTTCAGACAGATAACATGTATACGCAGACGGGCATATTAATTGCAAAATACTGCTTCATAAGCTGTCTGAGTTGAAAAGTCTGTACCGATAGAGCCGGTTGCAAAAGTCCTGTATGGGTAGCCGCAGGCTTTAGCCTGCGATTTGCAAGTCACACGCCTTACCACCCGACCTATTCATAAATTCAGACTGGGTTTGCAAGACATCCCTTGTAAGATAAGGTTTATGAGCCAACGTCCAATAAAACTTTGTTTGCCCAAGGCGGCAGGAGCAAGAAGCTGATAAATTTATAATTTTCAACTAAATATCGATTCGCCCATAACAAGACCCGAATTTTTCGGGACCAAGAGGACAGGAAAATGAATACTTTTGATCGCTGTAAATTCTTATACTTAAAAGAGATAGTTTTTGATATAAAGGGTGAATTGCCTATATATGCCTGTGAAAAAGAACACAGCGTGAGTAATGGATGCGATAAGGCTTGCCCTGATACTCAACCTATGATTCAAAATGGTCAAAACATAGACCGACAGAATGAGCATGGAAAAGCTCCCCCCTTTTAGCCCCTGTCACTCACCATAATTCACCCTCATGTTTTTTTGAATCCTCAGCGGTTGTACTTTTTTATGCCATAGAAGAAATATGCCTGGACAAACCCATCCATTTAAATGTATTATTTGTGATGGAGAGTTTTGCCTCGTTGCTTATCCCTACCCCGAGCAACAGGGGATTGTGGTTTTACCAGAAGTCGGCAACTTTTTTAAAAAAGCTAATGGGTATCTTGTTTCTAATTTACATAACCCAAAACACAGGAGGCGGGGAATGTCTAAGATGGTTCTAGCATTAGCCATTTCAGGAATATTGTCAGGGTTTTTAGCTCAACATGGGCTGGCCCGGGAACAAATTGAAAACCGGAATTACAAGATCGACATAGCGGTTGATAAAGAAGACGCAGAAGTAGGCAAGCGGCGAATTGAGCTGTTAGATAAAATGCTTTCGCCTGAGTTAATTGGACGACGCCGGAAAATTGTAAGTCAATTCGAAGAAGATTATAATCGCAAGATCAGCCAGTTTTTACAGGGAATCACTTCTTCAAACAGCAAAAACACCGTAATAACACATGTGGATATGCACTTTTTTGATCCTGGATTTAAAGAACAGCTGGAAGCAGAGCAAGATGTGTCAGTCTCTGCCATTTTGGGAAGAGCCGGATTTGACCTGTGGAGAGATGAACAGCCAAAAGAGCAAGCTTTAAGCACACTGCGCACGCTAATAAGCACATCTTTTAAAATACCTGCCGAGCATATTACACTTATTTTAGGCCCCTAACCTCCTTGCAAATAAGCGCTAAGACCACTTTTTCATCTCTTATAGTCATCAGCTGTCCTGGTCTAAATTTATGAATGGATCAGGTTAAAAAAACAGCTATTATGGGGAATTTTATTGATATTTTTTAATCTTATAAAGTAAACAAATAGATGTCGTACATTTAATTAAATTATATGAGGGTATCCAACCTGCTTTGCGCTTATACCAGTCAAAAACCTTTCACCCGAATAATTCGGGCCTTATTAATAGCAAAACCACATCTGCCTGATAATATTAACTTTGGCAGCTTCCACACAATAATTTTCAGGCAAGCAAAGTTATCATGGACGTTGGCTTTAGACTCTTTTTGATAATAAGTCCAGGCCATGCCTGGTCTGGCAAATCATATAT
>JAJRUU010000258.1 GCA_024277605.1 bacterium | reverse complement strand
GCAGACTGGTGGGTGAGAATGTCGGCCGTTCATGAATTGGTAGTGATTTGAGGTTTTGGATAATATAATCCGATTCGGTATTTGAGGATAATTGTCCTACCTGTTTATCTAGCTCTTCAGGATTTATATTTGGAGGCGCCTGGTATAAGCCGATCTCTTCTTCGGGATTAAACCATGTGAGCGGAATGTTTATCTGCTTTCCCTGTAGATTAGCGATAGTAGCCGTCTGTGATTCACCCAAAGCATCGAGCCCCAAAATTTCCCTTATCCAATCCTGCCAACAGCCTGCCCTCACAGGCGGTTTGCGCTTTAATTGTCCTACCATAACCAGGTGGTCCTGGGCGCGGGTGGCCGCTACATACAGCAGGCGCCTTCTTTCGGCTAACTCTTTTTGCTTATACATATTAGCGATTATTTTTCTCAATAATGTAGCCTGGGGCTTAAAGCGGTCTTCGGGATCGGGGGCTTTGACGCCCAGCTCATAACGGCATTGTTCTCCATCGCTTAGCTTATCCGCCGGCAAGTATTTTCCACTTTTTCCAGAAAATGGATTGCTAAGGTCAGGCACAAACACCAACGGGAACTCCAGTCCCTTCGCCTGATGGATAGTCATCAACTGCACCGCTCCCCCTAAAGCAGGTTCCGAATCCGCCTCTCCTTCGTCACTACCCTTAAGCCGTTCTTCCAGGAAATTGAGCCATTCCCAAACGCCGCCTCTGCCGGAAGCTTCGAAGTTCTGGGCCAGTTCAATGAATTTTTCCAGATTGGCGACATTCTGTGCCCCGCGCGGGCTTTTAGCCAGGTAGCTGTACAATTGACTGTCGTTTGATATTTTACTTATTAATTCTGAAAGCGACAGGCGATCCTTTAGCCCAATCCAGCTTTTAAGTAAATTATATGCCCTGGGTAATACTTTAGTGTCGGCGGGTAGAAATCCTGGCGGCCAATTAGTTGGTGTTCCAGTCTTAAAAATGGATAAAAATTTATCCCACAAACAATTACCTGTTGATGAGGCCAGGGCCAACAGGCCCTCATCGGATAGCCCGATTAAGGGAGATCGCAATATACCGGCGAGTGGAATATCCAGTTGGGGTTGATTTATGAATTTAAGCACATTTACTATATCAATTATCTCCTGGCGCTGATAAAATCCGCGTCCCTTAGAGACTAAAAAATCTATATCTTCCCGCCGAAGCGCCTCTTCATATATCTTGATTTTATTTCGTCGCGCCAGCAGTATAGCGATGGCCGGTTCGCCTTGTTCCAGTTTTTCCAGCACCCGGCTGTATTCAGCGGGCTTGACCCTTAGGATATGTTTTATCTTCCTGGCGATCAGGTGGGCTTCTTTTATATAATCGTCCAGCCGCTCTTCCTGATTGATTGAATCAGAGGTTTCTTTTTCCACCAGCATGAGTTCCACTTTCGCACCGGGGAGTTGGCGTTTGGCGGTTTGTGCTTGAGGTTGGGCATCATATGCCTGGTAGTGCTCCCGCTGAAACAGGCGTCCAAAGAAAGGGTTAATAAAATCGAGGACTTCTCCAGCTGTACGAAAGTTGTGTTTTAGCGCCACTTCTCCGCAAAGTAAGCGATCGTGTTCGACAGCATCTAAGCGGGCGTAGTCTGCGGTGTACTCAGCCGGTAACTCAAAGGGCAATTGATGCGTATTATGCTTGATGTTCGCCTGCTGAAGTTCTGTCCGGGCCTGGGCAAACACGCTGACATCCGCCCCACGGAAGGCGTAGATGGACTGCTTTTCATCCCCTACCAGAAACAGCTTGTCTCCATGTAACCCCTGTTCATTTGAGGCAAGTATCTTTAATATCCGCCATTGTAAGGGGTTGGTGTCCTGGAATTCATCTACCATGATATAACGGAAGCGATTCCGTAATTCTGCGCCAACATGGGGGTGTTGTTCGTCTTTGAGCAGCTTTAGGGTTAATAGTTGTAAATCCTCAAAATCCAGGCAGGCGTTATTTCGCTTGTGTGTTTTATAGGCGGAAAGACAGTGTCGCCCTACGCTTGCCAGCGCTGAGAGCAGTTCATACCCTTCTCGTTCTAAGGCTTGGTTTACTTCGTAGTCAAATAGGTGACTTTCATCCAGTAAATCTCTGAGACCTTTAATAGCTTGCTTGAAGTCTGGTTGCTTCATCCCCCGGAGACCAAGCTGTTTATGGAGCTGGGCTAATAATTCAAGCCCGGAATCAGGCGGCAGCTGACTTAACTTTTTTAATTGGGGATAAATCGTTAAGATGTCAGCCAGTTTTTCTGTTTCGCTGCGGGTTTTTTTGTCGGCTTGCCGGAAGCTCAAAATAGTATCCAGATACCCCCTGAATTGCGCTGAGTTACATATGTCAGCTATCTGCTCAGTTATTACCTGGTGCCGGTAATCATTCAGCCGATCCATATATCGTTCAAAAGTCAAGCCTGAAAATTCAGCCAGCCAGTTTTCAGTCCGGCTGCGGGTTTTTATTATGTTAATAAGGATCGACACAATGGCATTACGCCGCCACATTCGATTCAGCCTTGTCAATGCCGAAGTTTGGGAGGTAGCGGCCAGGCGGTCTATCTCACTATTTAGCACATCGGTCAATAAATCCTGATGTTCAGGCTCACTTAAGATGCGAAAATCCGGGTCCAGTTGGGCTTCCAGCGCATACTCCCGTAGTATGGAGGCACAGAAAGAATGAAAGGTGGAGATATAGTTTGAATAAAAGTTTTCCTTAAGTTTCAGCCAATACGGCTGATACGTATCTGTTTTAAGGGCTTGTTGCTGAATGGCCTGATAAACCCGGGCCCTCAACTGGCCGGCTGCCTTGTCGGTAAAGGTGAGTACCAGAATACGGGATAGCGCTAGTTTGTGCTGTTTTAAGATGTGGATTACTCTGCGGGTGAGCACCTCAGTCTTACCGCTGCCCGCTACGGCGCAGACGTACAAATTGCGTTTAAAATCGCAGGCTATTTGTTGCTCTAGTGTAAGTTTAGCTTCGGGCATATGCTTATACGGTATCCTTGAGTGGTTTATAATGCCCCTGATCGTCTAAGCTGGAGTACATTTTGCTGAGCCTGAGGGCATCCGTCCGGCATATGCAGGCAAAGTCACAGAAACGGCAGGGCAGGGCGCCTTCAGCTTCCAGCGGGGGGTGAAAACGGCCTCGGTTTATCAACCGGTGAATATGTAGCAATCGGGATTTGATCTGTGCCAGTTGGCGCTCAAGCTCATTGTCGGATAGCAGACCATAGTTACGTTGTCTGGAGACCAGTACTTTAAGGCCGGCCAGTTCGCAAGGACGGCTCGCTCTAATATCATCCCGGCCAAAGTAAGCGGTTTTTTTTATGTCATGGGTTGAGTTGAGCTGATAATAGCCCCCGGCGCCTATTTTATAGCCCTTATCTTTCAGGAAATCGGCGATGGCCAGTAAATATACCGGCAGTTGAAAACTATGTCCCTGGCGGATTAATGAACCGGAGGGCGCCGCACCGAATTTATAGTCATATACTACAAACACCCCTTTATCTACGGCCAGATCGATCCTGTCCACCCGTCCTTCAAGCTGGATCTCGGAAAGAGAGAGCGCAGGGGCAATGCCTCGTTGGCCAAAGCTGAATTCCACATAGCAGGGGGTCAGCCTATCGATCGATTGGGCCTCATATTCCAGAAAGCTGCGTAATATACCCGGAGCCTGTTGGTCTTTTCCCAGTGTTAGTCCCGGTGTTAGCCCCGCTATTAAACCTTGTTTTTCGTTCTCCCAGAAAAGATTTATATATTTGGTGTGAAAGCCGCTCAATACCCGTTGGGCGCTTTGCAGCATCTGCCGGGAGGCCTCCTCCAGGTTATCCTGCGTTATATTGATCTGTAGCCGGTCATCCTCATATTCTTTTATGCGCTTGCGATAGAAGTCTTCTAAAATAGTGTGTAAGAGACTGCCCCGATCCTGGGGCTTGAAATCCTCGATGATTTCTTCAGCCGGGGTTAGTTTAAGTACATATTTGAAAAAGTAGCCCAATGGACAGACGGCATAATCTTCTAATTGGGTAACATTATAGCGGGCATCAGGATTGAGGCCCTTTATGTATTGTATGTTAGCCGGTGAATTAAGCAGGCCTTCATAGGCAGAGAAGGCGGTACACGATTGCCTTAAGCTCTCTGTCTTGAGTATATGTAATAGTTGCAGATAACTTTCATGATCCAGCTGTTTAAGCGCCTTTAGTTTAAGCAGCGGGACTGTGTTTTTGTTAAGTTCGGCGGCTATATCACACAACAGCTCTCCCCGGGTGAAGCACGCCGGAGAAATTGCTTGAGGCCCAATAGTATCTATTGCGGTTACCTGTTGCAGTTCCTCTATAAAAGGGGAGGGCAGCAAGGGCTTTCCCTGATCTGTGAGGGGGTAACTGAGGCTTATCTGCCGATGAGTGTTTCTGAATACGTAGCTGAATAAATACCGGTCTTCAGCTAATCTGGGCAGTTGCGCAAACATTCTTTTGGGGCCGACTGCGGGATAGAAAAGCTCTTGCGGCTCAGGCCGGGGAAATTCATTTTCGGCCAATCCGCCCCAGAACAGGTATTCAAAATGGAGTCCGCGCAATTCAAGGGTTTCCACAACTTGTACTCGATCTTCAGTGTGGTCGGTAGTATGGTACTCCTCGGCCGCCAGATGCTCTAAGAACAGGGAATGTAATTCTGCCAGTGGGAGTTTGCTGTTTTCCTTGTTTGTCAGCTTCAGGCCGGACATAATTTGCCGCAGCAGGGAGTGGAGCGTATTCAGCGCATCAAAATCCCGCTTAAGAATAATGTGCTTATCCCGGTTGCTGTAATTATGAACATGCTTTAGTTGCCCGATAATATTTTCAAAGACACCAAAGCGCTTTATCAGGTAGAGCAGACTTTCGCTGAATTGTTGACCGGTTAAGTTGTGTGGCAGGCAATCAAACTCTGCCCAGGCAGATTGTAATAGATATAGCTGCCGGTATAGCTCGGCTTGCTTTTCTTTATCCAAGTGCGATACATTAATTGAATTTACCAGCGACTTGAGCCAGTTTTGCTGCCAGTTTGCCCCTCCCTTAAGATTTGCTCGCCGTGCCCACCGGTCTATGAGCGGCAGGTTCAACTGCTGTTTTTCATCTGGAGGCAAGCTAAGCAGCCCGCATGCGGTAGCGGGGGCAATCTCTAAGCTATTAATAAAATCAGCCCATTGGGGGGGGGTAATGCTATCACTATAACTTACTAATTCAGAAGCAAATAAAGCACACCAGTCTTCACGCTGATACCCATGTAAGCGTACAGCCAACAGCCTAAGTGCAGTCCGGGCTATCGGCGATGCTTGCAGGGGGTATCCCTTGGTAATTTCATAGGGAATGCCATAGCAGGGGAATATTTCCTGCACTAACGGGGCATAAATGCTCATTTTTGGAAAGACAACATACATGCTGGACAATCTGGTGTCAGATTGGCGGCTTATGATGTGCCGAATGTTGCGGGCGATATCCTTCACTTCTTGTCGACGGTGAAATGGGCTGTGGATTATCAGGTTCGGAGTTGGAACAGCCGCTGGCTTGGACGGTTTAAACAGCTGCTGACTAATAGCCATAAAGTTTGGGTCATAAGCGCTGGGTGAGCTTTCGGGCGTGATTAGTTTCAGACTATGAGCTGCATTGCTTCCCAACTCCCGCCAAAAATCAAGATAATCAGTAAGCAGTTCATGCTTTGTCTCGATGGGCGGAGGTTCACTTTCTGATGAGACTACTATTTGTGCAAATGTTTTAATTATCGCTTTAGTAAATTCTCGTTCCAGCGGATTAAAGTAATAAAAGCCATCTATGATCAAGCGCTTAATCTGCGGTAATGGTTTAGCGGGTGGGTTTTCTCCTTTTAATAATTTAACGGTATCGCTCAATATGTCCTGAGGGTCCGCCAGCGATTTTTCGGCTAAAAATTGCCGGTAATGTTGGAATAGGGCTATCAGGTCGCCATCTTTGGCTTGCAAGCCGAGGGGTGAACGATATTGGCGGATGCTGTGGGCCAGGTCTTTGGGGCAGTAAGTTTTGACCTGAGCTATAAACTGAGCTATTTTTTTCAATAAACCGGGGGTAAGCTCTTCAGGGCTAAAGAATTCCCATTTGATACTGGATTTGGTTAATAATGAATGCAAAATAAGCTTTTGGGATAGTGCATTAACCGATTGTTTGTCGCCTCCCAGTTTTAAATAAATCTGCTTAGCGAATTCGTTTAAGGTATAGACTGGTGGAATCCAGCTTTTCCCGGACTGCTTTAATAGCCGGTCTTGAGTATAGGTTACCTTTCTTCTGCTGGGCGCCAGATATATGCAATCAGGCGGAAGAGTGGGGGGAACACTGTTGTGCAGGATTTTATGGATATGGGCCTGCCTTTGGGATTGAGTCGGGGCCGTGATTAGAATTATATGAGCCATAGGGGGCGAGCAACCAGATATTACCTGGAGTGATTATGTTAAGCGCTGCCTCCCGTTGTTTGTTGCAAAGCCAAAAGGGGGGAGGTTTACGGTTTAGCCGAATTCAAGGATACCCTCAATTAAAACTATTCTACCGTATAGTTTAGTTGAAAAGGGTCAATGATGCAAGGGAATATCTATGGCTTTTTTAGTAAATAAGGCTCGCTGTTAATAAGACCAGACTTGTCTGGCTTAGTCGGGGTTAATGGAGAACGGCTTTGCTAAGTTCAGCTTCACTATAGATATCGCCTTTTAAGCCGCTTTTACAGAGGATGGTTCCATTAATGTCCGTGTCGGTGAGGTCGGCTCCGCGTAGAACAGCCTTGCTGAAATCGGCTCCGCGTAAATCGGCCCCACGAAGATCAGCTCCGCGTAGATTGGAGCCGCTGAAATCGGTTCCCCGCAGATCGGTTCTGCGCAAGTTGGCCTCCCAAAGAATAGTTCCCCGTAGGTTAGCTCCACGCAGATTAGCTCACTCAAGGTTAGCTTTATGCAGGTTAGACCCACGCATAGCAGCGGCTTCAAGGATGGTTCCACTGAGATCGGCTTCGCTGAAGTTGACATCCCAGAGGATAGTTCCGTGAAGATTGGCGTTGCTTAATGTAGCTCCAATGAGGTTAGCTCCCCAGAGGTTGGCTCCCCGCAAGTCGGTTCCACTGAGATTGGCTCTCGCTAAGTTGGCGTCCCACAGTATGGTTCCATGGAGGTTGGCATCATTTAAAATAGCTTTTTCAAAGTTAGCTTCACGGAGCACCGCTCCACGAAGATTGGCTGCTTTTAAAATGCTTCCGCCAAGATTAGCTTTGCGGAGGTTGGCATCCCACAGAATTGTTCCATGGAGGTTGGCCCCCCGCAGGTCCGCATCACTCAGATCGGCCCCCCAAAGGTTGGCCCCACAGAGGTTGGCTCCGCGAAGGTCAGCTCCGCTCAAATCGGCGCCCCATAATGTGGATTTACTAAGATTCGCCCCAATTAGATTAGCGCCCCAGAGTTTCGCTTTATTTAAGTTGGCTTCGCTTAAATCAGCTTTGCTTAGATTGGCTCCGCCAAGATCAGCTTTGCTCATATTGGCTTTACTGAGGTTGGCTTTGCTGAGGTCGGCATCCAGCAGGATAGTTTCAATAAAGTCGACTCCGGAAAGATCAGCATTTAAGAATTTGACGCCGGTGAGATTTGTTTTGCTCAGGGCAGCTTTATTGAGAGTTAGTTTGTTATTGTTTGCATCCAACAGCACGGTTTCATTTGAAGCGGTTTTGTGGAGGGGGTAAATGGTTTGATCTTTTACATTGATAACAGGATTTGACTTTTCAGGGGCTTCCGCTTCCATTCCCAGGGCATCGAAGCCCAGTTTTGTGTCGGATTTTAATTGATTTATAATATCAGCTAGGATCGTTTCTGCATTTTTCATTGTTCTTCTCTTAAAAAAGCCCACAGTTTTTCCAGTTCTACAATCGCCTTCTCTGTTGGGCAGGTTTCTAAAACCATAGCGGTTGTGCTTAACACCATATTTTCTTTTCTTATGCGGAGTAAGATTTTAATCGGCCAATATAAGATAATATTTATGAATATGACAGCCCCAAGCAGAATAATTTGCTCAAATAATATACTATGTATTAAGATACCTATAGCTAATAAAAATATTCCCACAGACATCGAAATTGTAATATACTCAGTCCTTTTGTTTTGGGCTTTAATTTCATCAATTCGCTTATTAATAGCCGCTATATCTATGCTCATTGTAAAATCATAAAGTATGTGACCATGGTCTAATATGACTTTCCAGTCGTAACTGCACAGACATGGTAGTCGCAGGCTTTAGCCTGCGCTTGGTACGCAAGCTGAAGCTTGCGGCTACCAATAAGTGTCTGTGCCATTTCAAAGAGAAAATGATATTATATGCATACAAAGTATGCCAAACTGCAGGTGTTGGTTAGAAACATATATATTTTATCATGTAAATAATACCATTTTATGATATAAAATACAACCATTAATTTATTTCTTAATTAAAGTCAATAGGTATTATTTAGAAAGCAGAGGCTTTTCACCCGAAAGATTCGGGCAGGCACAGCCTGTTTCTTCAGGACGTTGGCTAATGAACCTTATCTCACGGGGGGTGTCTTGCAAACCCAGACTAAATTTATGAATAGATCGGGACTAAGCAGGTAAGCTAGTATTTTTTCCTTGACAAATGAAGAGGGCGTTGTTATGTTTAGCATTGGCACTCTCAGGCGGAGAGTGCTAACCTGCATTCCTCAGGATATCAAAAAATGTTGAAAAGTACCAAATTAGATGAGAGAAGTATGCAAATTCTACAGGCTGTAGTCAATTGCTATATTGCTACGGCTGAGCCGGTAGGATCTCGTACTATCTCCAGGAAATATAATTTAAATTTAAGTCCGGCTACTATCCGCAACATTATGGCCGATTTAGAGGAATTAGGTTACCTAAAGCATCCGCATACCTCAGCCGGCAGGTTGCCCACTGAGCAAGGCTATCGCTTTTATGTGGAGTCGCTCAACCGTGAGCGGCCTCAACTTCAGAAGCCTCCGGCGGGCATTGAAAAATGTTATAATCAAAAGTTTTCCGAAGTTTCAGATTTGCTGCGGTATACTTCCAAAATACTTTCATCCAATACGCACTGTATCGGCGTAGTTCTGGCCCCCCGGATTGAAGATATGCTGTTTAAGCATATCAATTTAGTGCATCTCAGGGATAATCTGGTGTTGGTGGTATTCGTGTCTCGTTCCGGTTCGGTGCAGCAGAAGGTGATTGAAATATCAGAATCATATACCCAGGATAAGTTAGACCAAATGGCGCGCTGCTTAAATGACCACTTTAAGGATGTGCCCTTGTTTAATATAAGAAACCACTTGCTGGATATGATGCGACAGGATAAGCAGTTGTATGATAAGCTACTGCAGCGGGCGTTGAGGCTTAGCCAGAAAGTGTTTGATTCACCTGAGGTGACGAAGGTGTACATTGATGGGCAGTTGAATATTTTAAATCATCCTGAATTTGAAGACCTAAAGAAAATGAATGCCATCTTTGGGACTTTTGAAGAGAAAAACCAATTAATAGTTATCCTGGATAAGTGTTTGGAAGGTGGCGGTCTTCGGGTATTAATCGGTTCCGAGAATCAGATTGAGCAAATGAAGGATTGTAGCTTTGTTACTACTACGTATAATGCCGGTGATTCGGTGATGGGGATGCTGGGGGTTATTGGCCCTACCAGAATGGAGTATTCCAGTGTGATTCCTCTGGTTGAATATACCGCTAAGATGGTTAGCCTGATGTTGAGTAGGATGTAATTTTACCTTAGAGCCCGATCTATTCATAAGTTTATACATGATTTGCCAGACCAGGCATGGCCTGGACTTATTATCAAAAAGAGTCTAAATCCAACGTCCATGATAACTTTGCTTGCCTGAAAATTATTGTGTGGAAGCTGACAAAGTTAATATTATCAGGCAGATGTGGTTTTGCTGT
>JAJRUU010000257.1 GCA_024277605.1 bacterium | reverse complement strand
TCATGTTACCACGAAAGCTTATAGATAGTTCGTAAAGTTAGCGAAAGCCTTTAAAAAAAGGGGGCTATGTCCCCTTTAGTATAAGTGACCGTGGTCATGTTCCTGGCCTGCTTTATGGGTATGGGTATCAACATGGTGATGATGAGCGTAGCAGGCATCTTTATCCCCACCGCAGCAATGAGTTATCACTAAATCGGGCCTGGCTTTAATAAGCACAGATACGATTAACACCGTAAGCGCAGCCTCTATTATCCCAACCAGACTCTGCACCCCAAACAGATTAAGCAAGCCCAGCTTTACCTGCCCGGCTATTGACAGTTCAATCCACACGGCTAAGGAGAGCATAATGGTAGTTGCCCAGGTGGAGAGCGCCAGTGCATGCGAAAAGCCTCTGTTGCTATGGGGGAAAATTTTTTTAAACCACATTAAAAGATTATACCCCCCGATACCGCCGATAAACCCCAGATTAAATATATTAGCGCCCAGCGTAATCAGACTGCCATAACCAAGCAGGCATTGAATGGTAAGCACCACCACCATAGTTAAGTATGTGGCCCAAGGCCCCATAAGACTTGCCAAAAGCACCGCCCCCAAAAAATGGGTGCTGATTGTTCCGGCTACCGGATAGTTCGGCAGTTGAACAATTAACAGGAAGACGGCGCTGACTCCCATCAGGGGTATCCGTTTATCCCCGGCTTTTTGATTAAACTTTTTCGCCGCATAAAAACAAGTTGCGATAGCTGCTATCCAACCCAGGGTATTCAAGGCGCTGTTTAAAAATCCATCAAGAATATGCATCAATCCCTCCTAGCAGGCCGCAGCGCAATAATGTTTGCAATGTGCGCATTTAAACTCATAATCCAACCCATGCTCATTTATCAGTTCTTTGTTTAAAATAAACTTGTCGCGGGTGGTATCTTCTATTACCTTACCCTCACACATTACTATAAACCGATTGCATAGTTGAAACAGTATCGGCAGATCGTGGCTGACGATGATTTTAGTGCCCGGCAGAGAAATAACTAAGTCCATGAATGTTTTCTCGCTGCGTGGATCCAGGTTGCTGGTGGGCTCATCCAACACCATAACTTTAGGGGCCATGGAAAGAATAGTAGCCAGGGCTACCCGCTTTTTCTGACCGAAGGACAGGTGATGAGCCGAGCGGTGCTCAAAATCCTGTAAGCCCACCTTTTTTAGTGTTTCCTTAACCCGGCGATCAATTTCTTCCTTTTTTATATCCATATTAACCAGACCGAAGGCTATATCATCGTATACCGTGGGGCAAAACAGTTGATCGTCAGGGTCTTGAAACACTATTCCCACATAGCTGCGGATGGTTTTTAAGTTTTCCTTATTCAATGGCAACCCGGCAATTTTAATCGCTCCATGACCCCGCAGGATGCCATTTAACTGCTTGAGCAAGGTAGATTTCCCGGCCCCATTATGACCTACAATGGCTACCGACTCGCCTTCTTCAATGGTTAGGTTCACCCCGTTTAAAGCCGGAGTTCCATCGGGATATTTGTAATACAGATCAACTACCTCTACCACCCTTTGACTCATGAGATTTTTCCTTCAATTTTAAATAAAAAAAGCCACCTACCCCTGCCGCATATTTTATGGCAAAGCCTTCGTGGCCTCAAATTTCACTCTAATCTTTAACTAATTCTTATAGCCGCTACTTTTTTGGGACTTCATGCCCAACCTAAAGTGAATGCTACCAAGCCGACCCACTTTTGTCAAGCAAAATGCTTAAAATGTGGCAGTACCGCAAAACAAGTAATAAAATACAAACAAATTGACTCTTCAACCTGTTAACGTTATTATGGCGTTACTAAATGCGTAAGCCGCATTTATATTAAGCTGGTTAAAGAATACCATGGAGGCAAAGATGATTGACCTACATACCCATTCCCTGTTTAGTGATGGGGTACTGTTGCCGGCGGAGCTGGTAAGGAGAGCGAAGGTGCACGGCTATCAAGCCTTAGCCATTACCGATCATGCCGATAGCTCCAATCTGGATCACATTATCCCCCGTATGCTTAAAGCCTGCGCCCAGCTGACTGAGCAAACCGGGGTTATGGTGATAGCGGGCATAGAGTTAACCCATATCCCGCCTGCGGCTATACCCGGATTGGTGGATGCTGCCCGCAGCTTGGGCGCTGCACTAATAATTGTGCATGGTGAAAGTATCGCCGAGCCGGTGGCCCCCGACACTAATCTGGCGGCGCTCACCTGCCCGATCGATATACTGGCTCATCCGGGACTCTTAACCAAAGAGGAGGCCGAGTTGGCTGCTGCATCAGGTATATGTTTGGAGATTTCAGCCCGTCGCGGCCATTGCCTGACTAATGGGCATGTAGTAAAGCTGGCCAGGGAGACGGGCGCTAAATTGGTTTTAGGCAGCGATGCCCACGCCCCGGGGGATCTAATAAATCGCACCCAGGCTGAGAAAATAGCCCAAGGCGCCGGGCTGGATGATATTGAGATAGCTTCCATGTTTGAAAATTCTAAAGCGTTGGTAGAGCAGTGTAAGCTGTAGTAAGAACATTTCATCGTCTTAGCCTATTCTTTTATAGCGACAAGCCAACATATCAATTGATAAGTTGTTATTGACAAATCTATCAAATGATATATAATTAAAATAAGAGCGATACGTAAATTACAAGAAATTATATTATTGTATGCATTATTTAAACAGTGAAAAAATAAACCAATGCCCGCTTCCAAAGAAGAAGTTGCTGCATTTTTAAAAAAGTTTAAAAAGTTTGCCAAAGAAGCTGGTATGTATTTTATTGATAGACAAGTTAACAATACTGCACTGACTTCTTTGGGCTTAACAAAAAATGATGCGAAACAGGAAATAATGACACTTTCGGTAACTAACTATTGTAAAGGCCCAGAGCCAGATCACAATGAACCTGGCGACATTTGGGTCTTTGGGAAAAAATAAGCGAAGAAGAAGTTTATATTAAACTTAAAACAGTTAATACAAATGGTTGGGATGTTGCAAAATGCATATCTTTTCATGGTGCATCTTTTTCATTAGACTTTCCACATGAATGAGGTGAAAAAAATGAAAACATTTTGTCCGTATTGTGAAAAAGAAACTGAAGTAAAGTATATAGAAAAAACAGAGGATATCAGTGTCAAGGGAGAACCAATTGCCGTTGATGTTGAATTTTATAGCTGTATAAAATGTGAAGGTGAGTTTGACAATCCTCTTTCTGTGTATGATCCTTTAGAAAAAGCCTATGAAATATATCGGTCTCACCATAACTTATTAAGACCTTCTAGAATCAAAACATATAGAAAAGAATTAGGATTAAGCCAACTTGAGATGGCTAAAGTATTAGGTTGGGGTGTTGCAACCTTGAATCGGTATGAGAACGGGTCTCTGCAAACAGAAGCACATGACAAAGCCCTGAGGCTAGCAATGCATCCTGATAACTTGGTAGAACTTCTTGAAAGAACTCCCGACGCCTTGCCAGAAAAGAAAAGAAGAGAGCTGCTTGCCAAATTAATCAAATGTGAAAAACAATCAGATACCCTTAGAGACATTTTTTTACATAGATTTGGGGGGTATGAGGCAGATATTCTTAGCGGATATAATAAATTAGACTTAGCAAAGTTTTTTAATTCAATTCTCTTTTTCTGTAAAGGTGGCATAGGCAAAACAAAGCTATGTAAGTTATTATTTTATTCCGATTTTAAGCATTTCCAAAAATATACAGTGTCTATTACTGGTGCTAGCTATGTACACCTTCCTTATGGGCCAGTACCAGATGAATATGAATTGTATTATGCTGCGTTAATTAATGACGAGAAAGCACTTAACAAACAAATAATTTACCATACTGCTGATATGATTGAAGAACGGTTCACGTCACAGAAGGAACCCGACATGTCTTTGTTTTGTGAGAGCGAGTTAAAAATACTTGCTTCTGTTAAAGAACATTTTAAAGGTTGTGGAGCTAGAGACATAAGTGATTATTCACATAAAGAGCTAGGATATCAAGAAACAACAGAGGGAGAATATATTTCCTACGAATACGCAGATAAGCTAAGCTGGTAAATTTATTTATAAAAACTACTTAAACCGGCCCTACCTCCAATCATTGTATAACACCTAAAGTGTGATTTTGTGTAGGGATCTCCACTAAAATAATTCTGATAAAGTAAAGAATCCGCGTAAATTAGCCTACCGTTGCCTCTATCACTCCCCCCTTAATTTTTTCTTCACGCAAGGCTTGCAAAAATAACCCCAATAGGTTATAAATATTTCTTTACCCAAATACAATTGGAGATAGGATGCAGGTTTTAGTTACCGGCGGCGCCGGTTACATCGGCTCACAGGTCATTAAGCAATTAAACCAACAGGGTTATGAGACTATCGCATATGATAATCTGTCCTACGGCTACCGCGAGTCGGTGAGGTGGGGTGAGTTTATAGAGGGTGATCTGGCGGATACGGATAAGCTGGAAAGGGTCTTCCATGAGCATAATATTTGTGTGGTGATGCACTTTGCGGCGTTTATCTCAGCCGGTGAATCGGTAATCGACCCTATTAAATATTATCAGAACAATGTAATAAACACCTTGAACCTTATTCATACGATGCTTAGGTGTAATGTAAATAAGCTGATATTTTCCTCTACCGCAGCGGTTTACGGCGAGCCAAAGACAATTCCTATTGATGAAAACCATCCGCTGTGCCCCATAAATCCATATGGGGTGGGCAAGTATTTAGTAGAAAAGACGCTCCCTGTTTTTGATAAAACCCATGGGCTTAAATGCATTTCTTTCAGGTACTTTAATGCCGCCGGGGCGGATGCCGATGGTGAGCTGGGGGAGATGCACGATCCGGAAACTCACCTTATACCGCTAATCTTCGATGCTGTATCCGGCAAGACAAAAGATGTAAGCATCTTTGGCGATGATTATAATACCCCTGATGGGACTTGTATCAGGGACTATATCCATATCAGCGATCTGGCGCAGGCGCATATTCTGGGCCTGACACGCTTACTTAATCATGCTGAGAGCGATATATTTAACCTGGGAAACGGAGCGGGCTATTCGGTTAAAGAAGTAATTGATGCTATAAAAAAGGTTACCGGGGCCGAATTTTCAGTGGAGGTTGCTGCCAGAAGAGCGGGAGACACCTCAAAATTGATCAGCAGTAGTGATAAGGCTAAAGAAATCCTGGGCTGGAAACCACAGTACCCGGAGTTAGAAAAAATCGTGGAAACAGTCTGGAACTGGAAGAAGAAAGCGAAGCAAATAAGCTAATGTAAAAACAGCTTGCACAGAAAAGTAAGTGGAATATAATTATCCGGTTGTAAGTACACAGATATGGTAGTCGCAGGCTTTAGCCTGCGCTTGGTACGCAAGCTGAAGCTTGCGGCTACCAGTAATTGTCTGTGCCATTTCAAAGAGAAAATGATATAGGAGGAGGGCAAATGGGCTTACTATCGAGTTCGGTTAGTATCAGCCGCTTTAGCATAAAAGGAGCGTTGCCGTCCGATTATCTGGAACAGTATCCGCTACAAATCAGGCGCCATGGTTTCAGGGAGTTGGATGAGAATTCAGCCGAAGATCGCTCGGTAGGCTGGGTCAATCTGTTGGATGTGCTGGATAATGAATTTATCGGGGAGGAATTTTTCAAGGAAAATTTCATCACCCTGTCCCTGCGGATCGATGTGCGTAAGGTTCCTCAAAAGGCGCTTAAGTACTACTGTATGCTGGCCGAAAACGAACAAAAGGCCAGGCTGAACAAAGAATATCTGGCTAAAGCAGCCCGCCAGGAAATAAGGGAACGGGTTTATTTTCAACTGCTGAAGCGGGTGATTCCCCAATGCAATGTATACGATATGATGTGGAACCTGAATCAAAAAACAGTGGTGTTCTCCTCACAAAGCAACCCGGTTTGCGAGGAATTCAGCAAAAGGTTTAAAGAGACCTTTGGTTTGAGCCTGATAGCCCTTTTTCCGTATACTCTTGCGGAAAAACATTTGTCTGAGAATCAACTTTCCCAGGTTGAGCAAACCCAACCCTACAGTTTTTATTAGCCGGAGTCTTTTATAAATGGATATTTTAGCGCTTTTAAATGACAAGGAATTTTTAGGAAGAGAGTTTTTGACCTGGTTATGGTTTAAGAGCGAGACTCAAGATGGGCAATTTGCGCTTGAAGACTCAAAACAGGTATTGCTCTGGTTTGACGATAAGGTGGTGCTGCAATCTGATGGGGATGAAATAGTTAGCTGCCAGGGGGAGAACTCAGCATTAACCGAAGCCCGGCATGCCTTACGTGATGGGAAAAAGGTCACTCAGGCGAAGATAAAGCTGATTGTGGGAGAAAACGACTGGTCGTTTAGCCTGGATTCGACCTGGCTCAATTTAAAAAGCCTTAAGACGCCCAAAGTAATGCTGGATACCAGGGAAGACCCCGAGGGATTGTTCTATGAGAAGGTCTTTTTACTGGATACCCCAATTTCCGCTATAGAGCAGCTATTTATTCAATTTTTAAAAATTCGTATTTCCAGTGATTGGGATAAAAAAGAAGCTCCCGGCATACGCCATTGGATACAGAAGGCGGTTTAGCCCACATTTAACCTATATAATAACCACTGCTAAGGCTTACCCCCCCCCCTGCCTTCATTGCTACAGACTAAGACAAATAGGCGTTTTCATCACTTAGATACCTGTTGAATCCCCTGAAAATATCACTATTGGATACGATACCGATTATTTGACGGCTATCAAATACCGGCATTCGGCGCACCCCGGTGTGTACCATTAAACGGGCCACATGTTTAATTGAAAGATTGGGGGGGATGGTTAACAGCGGCTTGGTCATAATATCGGCGACTTTGAGTTCTTGAGGATCCGATCCTTCGGCTACTACCTTATTTACAACATCCCGGCGGGTAATAATCCCATAGGAATCATCTTCATCTATCCGATTGACTATCAGACTGCTGACCTTGTTCTCAATCATGGTGGTCACTGCCGCAGCCACCGAAATCCCTTCATCCACCATTACTACATTTTGAGTCATTATATCACGGGCTTTCATCCTCATCACCTCCTCTTCTAATGATTATTGCTACATTTCATCGGGTAGTTCTTTTAGCTCAGCCACAGAGAATACCGGCCCATCTATACATACATACTTGGGTCCGATATTACAACGTCCACATAATCCCAGGCCGCACTTCATTCTGCGTTCCAGGGTGGTATATATCTGCTGGGGTTCAAACCCCAATTTCTCCAGTTCCAGCAGTACAAATTTTATCATAATCGGGGGACCGCAAGTAAGCGCCACTGAATTTTTCGGTGACGGGGCAACTTGCGACACTACGGTGGGTACAAAACCTACCTTGTATCCCCAGCCGGCCACTTCCCGGTCAATGGTACGGGTTATCTCGACATTTCCCCGATTCTCCCAATCGTCCAAATCATGCAAATAGCACAAATCGTCCGGGCTACGCGCCCCATAGATAAGCTGTATATCTTTATACTGCTTGCGCTGGGCCAACAGATGACACATCAGCGGCCGCAACGGAGCCAGCCCCAGACCGCCAGCGATAAGCACAATGTTTTTATCCTTACACTTATCATAGGGAAACCAGTTGCCCAGTGGCCCCCGCAGGCCGATTTGCGCTCCCAGCGACAGTTCATGGTAGGCTTTAGTCACCTCTCCGGTCTTCATAATGCTGAATTGCAAATAATTTTTCTCCTGGGGAGAGGAGTTTATAACAAACGTGGATTCCCCCACCCCGAACAGAGAAAGCTGGGCTACCTGTCCCGGCTCAAAGCTGAAATTGTCCATCTCTTTTTTATCATTGAGCGCCACATGCAGGGATATTATGTTGGGGGTTTCCGGATATAACTTGGTTACCGTAGCCAATTTAGGCAGATAGGGGTTATCTCCCGGCCCATGATATTTATGGTCTTTGGTTTTCATCAGGCTTCCTTAAGCAAGTGGGCTATTATGCGGCGCATGTCAATACCCGCGGGACACTCTTTTATGCAGCGGCCACAGCCGGTGCAGCCCAGCGTCTGGTTGTTGGTGATAAGATAGCTGAACTTATGGCTCAGCCGATTACGGAACCGCTGAAATTTGATCAAGCGGGGATTGTGTCCACTGGCCTCCAGGGTATAAGTCGGAAACATACAGGCATCCCAACAGCGCAGCCGCTCACCGCACATTCCGCGTGCTTCATCGGCGATATTAAAGCAATAACACGTGGGGCAGACAAAGGTACAAATACCGCAGCTTATACAGGATAAAGTAGCCTCTTTCCAATGAGGGCTTTCAAATACTTTCAACAACTTATCTGCCACTTTCGGCAGTGATTCCAGTTTAAAGGGGGCCTCCAGATGCTTGCAAACGGACTGTTTAGCCTGCGCCACCGCAGTTAAGGTTTTCTCTTCCGGCATACCAAACAGCTCTTCATCTATCAGCTCAGCTCCCTTAGGGGTAATAGCCTCCACCACATATTCATGGTCAATCCTGGTCAAAAGCAGATCAGCTCCCGGCGCCTCTACCGGGCTGCCGCCCACCGCCGTGCAGAAGCAGGTATTCTCCGGCTGCCGACAGGCCAGAGCCACAATCAGGCACTCGTTATGCCGGGCTTTAAAATAGGGGTCTTGATAGCCGCTACCGGTAAACACATGCTTAAAAAAGCTGATTCCGGCTACATCACAGGGAGGGATGCCAAATATGACGGTTTTAACATTAGGCTTAGTCTCTTCCAGTGATACATCGGTCTGTTCAGGATTATCCGGGTCCTTCGTATAGCGATATTTAAGCATACTCTCTGACTGGGGAAACAACACCCCTTTAGCCGAGATCTGAGGTATACGCTCCAGATTAAAATCCGCTCC